>JAPOLP010000616.1 GCA_029977045.1 Planctomycetota bacterium | reverse complement strand
CATCCGAGCAGCCGATCGACGCGATCAGCGGCGCGACGATTTCCTCGAAGGCCGTGACGCGGGCGGTTAACGAGAGCATCGCCAACATACTGCAGCCGCAAGTAACAGCGGCATCGGTCGACACACTGACTGAAGACGCGAGCAATGGAGGGCAGCCATGAGCGACGCTGCTTCGACGCCGACTGCCAGCCAGCGACTCGCTCGCGGAGTGCTGCCGGAGAATCCGGTCTTCCGGCAGCTACTCGGGATGTGCCCGGTGCTCGCGGTCACGAACTCGCTGGCGGGTGCTCTGACGATGGGACTGGCCACGACCTTCGTGCTCGTCTGCTCAAATGTCGTCGTCTCACTGCTGCGAAAGCAATTGCAGCCGCATCTGCGGATTCTGGTCTACACGCTGACGATCGCGTCGTTTGTCACGATCGCCGACCGGTTTCTCGCGGCGTTCCTACCGGACATGAGCCTGCTGCTCGGTCCGTACATTCCGCTGATCATCGTCAACTGCCTGATCATCAGCCGGGCCGAAGCCTGCGCGTCGAAACAGACACTGGCCCCTGCAATCGCCGACGCCGTCGGACAGGGCTCTGGCTTTGTGCTCGGGCTGCTGAGCCTGGGATTTGTACGCGAGCTGCTGGGATCGGGATCGCTGTTTGGAGTTCGCGTGCTGCCGGAAGCGTGGCCCGAGTGGCTGATCATGGTGCTGCCGCCCGGCGCGTTCCTGACGCTCGGAATGCTGATCGCCGTCGTCAACTGGTGGGACGGGAGGCGTGAGCAATGACAGACCTGATTCTCATCGCGATCTCGGCGGCGATTGTGAACAACGTCGTGCTGACGTACTTCCTGGGCGTGTGCCCGTTCCTGGGAGTCTCGCGGCGGCTGGACATGGCGTTCGGCATGGGCACGGCAGTGACGTTCGTTGTGACGATCGCCGGCACGCTGACGTTCATCACGCACTGCTACGTGCTGCTGCCACTGGACCTGGCGTTCCTGCAGTACATTGTCTTCATCTTTGTGATCGCCGGCACGGTGCAGCTTGTCGAGATGGTCGTGCGAAAGTTTCAGCCGGCGCTGTACGAAGCCTTCGGCGTGTTTCTGCCGATGATCACAACGAACTGCGCGATTCTGGGGACGTGCCTGTTCGTCTGGCTGAAGGGTTACGACACACTGCTGAAGGCTGTCGTATTCAGTTTCTTCAACGGCGTCGGCTTCACGCTGGCGATCGTCATCATGGCCGGCCTGCGGGAAGACCTGACGTTCGCTGACGTGCCGAAGCCGCTGCGTGGAGCACCGATCACGCTGTTCGTCGCAGCGATCCTCGCGATGGCGTTCATGGGATTCGCCGGAATCGGTACGGCTCAGTAAGGAGTGGAATGTGGCCAGGGGCGTTCATCTGATCAGCCGCCGGGCGTTAGCCCGCGGTTCATGTCGGACCGCGGAACCGGACGCTAACGCGTTGCGGCTGATTCGTGACATCGCCAGGAGAGACTCACAATGCTGACAACGATCCTGACATCGGCGGCGGTGATGCTCGTCCTGGGAGTCATCTTCAGCGTGCTACTGATCGAAGCGAACCGACGACTAGCAGTCGAAGTCGATCCGCGCGAAGCCGAGGTCACCGTCGCGCTGCCTGGAGCAAACTGCGGCGGATGTGGCTTCGCAAGCTGCTCGGCCTACGCAAAGGCAGTCGCAACTGGCCGGGCCGACGTCAACCGCTGCTCCGTCGGCGGGCCACCAGTCGCCGAACGTCTCGCCGCACTGATGGGCGTTGCTGCCGGAGTGACATTTCCATTCCGACCGGTAATTCACTGCAGCGCTACCGCCGACCAGAGGCTTCAACACGGCGACTATCGCGGCGAAGCAACGTGCTCGGCGGCGCACGTCACGGGTGGAGTGCAGGGCTGCACGTACGGCTGCCTGGGCTTTGGCGATTGCGTGGGAAGCTGCGAGTACGACGCGATGGTGCTCGTCGATGGCCTGCCGCGGATCGACTACGAACAGTGTGTCGGTTGCGGAGTGTGCGTCCGCGCCTGTCCGCGTCGGATCATCGAACAGATTCCGTTCAAGGCCGAGCAAATGCTGGTCGTCGGCTGCGCGAATCATGATCCTGGCAAGGTCGTCCGCTCGGTGTGCCGAGTTGGCTGCATCGGCTGCTCGTTGTGTGCCCGCACCGAGCCACAACTGTTTTCGATCGAGGACAATCTGGCCGTTATCGATTACGACCATGTGACCGGCCACGAAGACCTGCACGCAGTTCATGCAAAGTGCCCGATGGAATCGCTGGTCTACTTCGGCAAGCCAGAATCTCATCACGAGGAGCAGCTCGTCGGCGTGGCGACTTCCGAGATCGCTGATCGACCGGCCCCGGTTGAGCACGGTCTTGATTGGCGGGGCTGACGATGCGCACGGAACGGAATAAATTCCGTTCTACGACGGTTGAGCACGGTGTCGCGCTGACGGTGTTGTCGCCGACTTTGAAACCGGATCGAGCGTCAGCCTTCCGACTGTGACGTGGTGTCGCAGCCATCCCGCCTGGCAGGTGTGCGGTATGAGACCTGGGATATCGAGGGTTGCCAGCTATTTCGCTTGACGCCCTTGCTTACGTGGCAGTCATCTGTCTTCAGCAGAGTGACTCTGTCGACAAAGCGGTCGGTTGTCATGGAATCACTGTGCTCAAGAAGGTGAGCCCCTCCCGCTGGGACGGTGCGGCATATCGTTTGCTTTGTCCTGTCTGCAGACGCAGACACCTGGCTCAGCCAGGTAAACCCGATCTGGGAGCGAATCAAATGAATGCTGCAGCCCCTGATAAACGAGCCGTCGATCTGAGCCCGATGGATCTGGTCGAGGTCTATACGGTGACAGACCCGAGTCTGGCCGAAATCATCAAAGCAGCCCTGCAACACGACGGCATCGCGTGCTGGATTGAGGGCGAGAATCAGGCCGGTCTGGCCGGCGTTCTCAGTATCAGTCTGCTGACGCGTGCACGAGACGCTGATAAAGCTCGACGGATTGTCAAATCGTACGACCATCGCGACTGACCTTCCCGGCGCCGGAGTGGATCGTTCCTTCCGGCGAGGATTCCGGGTGAGCGTCGCGAACATTCGGGAGGAAGTAAAATGAACGTCTCCCGCATCCTCGTTCCGACGGACTTCAGCAGCCCGTCGCGTGAAGCAACGGATTACGCACTGGGGCTCGCCCGTGCCTTCGGTGCAAAGGTCTCGCTGCTGCACGTCATTGAGGACCCGATCATCGCGATACCGGCACTCGTCGGTTATGCGCCAGATGCTGCGGCTCTTGAGGCGTTCAGCGAAACGGCGCTGGAGAACTGGGTTCTTCCCGAGGACTCCCAGGGCGTCTCGATCGACCGGCATTGGGAACACGGTCACCCCGTCGCGCGGGTGCTCGACTTCGCGAAGCGTCACGATGTCGATCTGATCGTGATGGGAACCCACGGTCGCAGTCCGGTCACGCACGCGTTGATCGGCAGCGTCGCCGAAAAGGTCGTCCGCAAGGCACCGTGCCCAGTCCTGACCGTTCGCCCGAAGACTGTCGGCGAACACGTGTTTGAGCCATCGGTAGCTGGTGTCGAAGGCTGAGCAAAAACAACCAGCACTCACGAACCAGCTTCGTCACCCGAGTAGTACCCCTGCGATGCAGGCAGTCATGAAGCAGGCCAGAGTGCCGCCGATCATTGCTTTCACACTGATGCGAGCGAGGTCGGTACGGCGTTCCGGGACGAGTGCTCCAATGCCGCCGATCTGAATGCCAATCGATGCGAAGTTCGCGAAGCCGCACAGGGCGTACGTCAGGATGACTCGCGACCGTTCGGACAGTTCCGGAGCCTCGCTGCCGGTCATCTGCTGATACGCAAGAAACTCGTTGGTGACGGTTTTCAGGCCAAGCAGCTGCCCGGCTGCGTAAACGTCTTCGCCGGGGATGCCCAGGCACCAGGCGAGCGGTGCGAACAGGTAGCCCAGCAGACCAGTCATCGACCAACTGACTGACTGCCCGCTCAGCCACGCATACTGGTTGCCGCACCAGCCAACCAGAGCGTCAGCCATTGCCACCAGAGCAGTAAACGCGATCAGCATCGCGGCGACATTGAGTGCGAGCTTCAGTCCGTCGGTCGTGCCCTGCGTCGCTGCTTCAACCAGGTTGTGCGACGTTGGCGGGATGTTCGGAACCGACTGGCCAGCGGTTTCTGGCGTGCCGGTTTCGGGCGTCAGGATCTTGGCGATCACCAGCGCAGCCGGAGCAGAGATCACCGACGCCGTCATTAGATGGGCGGCGTCAACGCCGAACGAGACGTAAACCGCGAGCACTCCGCCGGCGAT
>JAPOLP010001087.1 GCA_029977045.1 Planctomycetota bacterium | reverse complement strand
CGAAGGCCGGGCGGCTCGGATGGCGGCGCGACCGCCGGTGGCTCATTACCGGCTCAGCCGCCGCGAGTATCAGAACACGGTCTACGACCTGCTGGGGGTTCGCTACGACCCGACGAAGCCGGGCGAGCTGAATGCCGACACGCTGTGGCAGGGTTTTGAACGCATCGGAGCGCAGTTGTCGCTCTCGCCGTCGCACGTCGAACGGTACTACCGAGCTGCCGAAACGGTGCTCTCTCGCGCGTTTCCTGAGAAACCAGTTGAAGCTCGCACCGTCCGGCAGACTGCCGCCGACATCCGCTACAGCGGTGGTAAGAAGCAGCAGGAGTACCTCGATCGTTTCGGCATCAAACGCCCGCTGCGGGCATTGATCTTTCCCGGTCGAACACTGCAGGCACTGAGGCCTCACTGGTTCGGTCCGACCGGTCCTGAACACAGCGGCCTGTACCGGGCGCGAATGCAGGTCAGCGGGATCCGGCCTCCAGGTGGCCAGACGGCGCATCTGCGGATCGGCAAGTGGACGGCTGAGGCGACCAACGAAGGGCTGATCGAACTCGACATCGTCGCCCCGGAAGACGAGCCGGAGATCGTCGAGTTTGAAGTCTTTCTGGAGATGCCCGCGAGTCTCGATTTCAACGTCGTCGTGTCGGACATCATCTCACGCGACAAGGGCGGGCATCACCGCAACATCCTCGGCAGCGACAGCTACGTCTTCACGCACACCAGCGAGACGCAACTGCTCAACCCAACCGGCCCGAAGCTGTTTGATGAAGACGGCAACGGCATCTTCTCGTTCGTCCTGCTGGACTGGATCGAGTGGGAAGGGCCGATCGAAACCGAGGCCGAACGGTCGACGCGGAACGGACTTCTGCCGCCGGACGACGCGACTCCGGAAATCGTCGCGGCACAACTGCAGAAGTTCGCCGAGCGAGCCTGGCGGCGACCGGTCGCTGTCGAGGAACTCAGCTTCTACTTGCAGTCTTATGACTCTGAACGCGCGGCTGGCGAAAGCGTTGCCTCGGCATATCAGGTTGCTCTGCTCGGCGTGCTGACATCGCGGAACTTCACGTACCTCGTCGAAGGCGATGCCCAGCCGCGCGAGAAGCTCAGCGACTGGGAACTGGCTTCGCGGCTGTCCTATTTCCTCTGGAGTTCGATGCCGGATCAGGAACTTTTCGACGCCGCTCGGGCCGGAAAGCTGACGACTGACGGGCTGGCCGCTCAGGTCGACCGGATGCTCGCGGACGAAAAGATCGACCACTTCATCGCCGACTTTCCGCGACAGTGGCTGCAGTTGCACCGGCTCGGGATGTTCCCGCCCGACGGCAAGCTGTACCCGGACTACGACGTCTGGCTGGAAGCGAGTATGCACGAGGAAGTCGTCCAGTACTTCCGCGAGGTCTTCTCGCAGAACGAGCCGATCGACGCGTTCCTTGCGTCCGACTGGACGATGGTCAATCCGCGTCTGTGCGAGTTTTACGGTCTGCCCGAACCGCAGGTCGCAGGCTTTCACCGCGTCGCTTTGAAGCCCGAAGACAACCGCGGCGGACTGCTGACGATGGGCGCGATTCTGGGCCTGACGTCAGACGGTACGCGGCATCGACCGGTGCATCGCGGCGTCTGGATCAGCGAAGCGATCCTCGGCAAGACGCCGCCTCAGCCGCCGGCCAACGTCGACCCGATCGAACCGAATCCTCCGGACAGTCCCAAGGCGACGATCCGTCAGAAGCTCGCAGCTCACAGCAAGAACCCGAACTGTGCCGCCTGCCATCGGACGATTGACCCGCTCGGGCTGGCATTCGACCAGTTCGACGCGATCGGCCAGTGGCGGACTCACGAACGAGTCGAAGCCGGCACTGGCGACGACCCGCCGGTGAATCCCAGTGGCCTGATGCCGGACGGTCGCCCGTTCGCCGATGCCAGGGAGTTCAAGCGACTGCTGCTCGGCGACCGTGACCGATTTCTGCAGGCGTTCGTCGAACACCTCTGCACGTACAGCCTGCGACGAGTGCTGACCGTCGATGACCGGGCAGACATGCAGGCCATCGTCGAATCCGCAAAACAACGTGATTACCGCCTGAAGGACATCGTGCGAGCCGTCGCGCTGTCCGATCTGATGAAGAAACGCTGACGGCTACCAATACCAGCACGACGCGCAAGCGAGTGAACCTGTGGACGCATCCGGCCATGACTCAATCGCCGATCAACCAATTCGATGAGTTCACTCGCTGGCGCGTCGTGATGGTTTGAAAACCGGATAACACTCTATGCCTGAGCGGCCATTCAATACGGGAGACCCCATCGCGTACTTCATCACGTGGACGTGCTATGGGACGTGGCTTCCTGG
>JAPOLP010001109.1 GCA_029977045.1 Planctomycetota bacterium | reverse complement strand
TGACCTTCGCGTCATGATGCGGCATCTTCGGAGTAAACGGCGACTGATCCGCCGACGGCGCCGCACCGGCTTCCTCACCAAGCATCCCGGCCAGCGCCACCGCCCCGAAGCCGTTCAGGCACTGAGAGAGCATCTCGCGCCGAGACCGAGGAGCAGCAATAAATCGATGGCAGTGTGACATGGCAGAACTCCAATCGGCGGGCTGAGCCACAAGGCGGGAGACATTCGGTGGGCCAGTCAGTCTATCGTCGCCCGCCGAGATGCCGAAACGGAAGCCGCATTTTCAAGTTCTGCAGCCACAAAGTTCTGTAGGGTGCGTGGAGCGTAGCGGAACGCACCACCTGCAGCATTTGTGTCTGGTGCGTTGCGCCACGCTCCATGTAGAGACCGGAGACATGGGTAACAGTCGTTCGGGGACATGGGTGACACTCTGGGGTTGGTGTTTCAGTCCGCCCGGTTTCTTGTGCTGATTCTGGAACGTGGGTCGTTGAAGTCAATCAAGCCGATGGGGAAGCGGCGGTAGTAGACCTCGAAGACATCCGGTTCGTTCGTCGGTGCCAGGCCGATGGTGTCGTTCTGGAAGGCCTCGCTGGTCTTGAACACGCGTCCTCCGAATCGGAACTGGCCGACCGCGTTGGTGCGGCGTGTCTCGAACCGGGATGAGTATGCGTACTCGGGCAGGCTTTCGGCGAAGCTGCGTGGGCTGACCTGGTAGCGGCTGGCCGGAACGTTCAGGTCCAGGGCTTCGTGAGGCCGTTCGTGGTTGTACATGGCTCGGAACGGATCGAACTGCTGCTGAGCGTCGGACAGGTCGTCGGTGCGCCGCTGCTGCAGGCATTCCTGCTTGAGCGTGCGATGAAATCGTTCGTCCTTGCCGCGTCCCTGAGGATGGTACGGTCGACCGTGAATAACGCGGACATCCAGCCGCATCAGCCACGCGGTCAGTCGTGTGTGGCCGCCGGGCGAGTTCATCGAACCCCACGGCACGCCGTTGTCTGTGTACATCGCTCGCGGCAATCCATAACGCCGGAAGATGGCCCTGAGACGGTCTTTCACTGTGTCGTGAGTCTGCCGGCCGCAGGCTTCCAGGCCGACGACGTACCGCGAATGGTCATCGAGCACCGTCAGCGGATAACAGTACGCCTGGTTCGTCATGCGGAACTCGCCCTTGAAGTCGATCTGCCACAGATCGTTCGGCTCGGGACGTTCAAAACGCGTAAAGTGCTGCCGCTCTTCCGAGGCCTGCTGAGTGATCCGCCCGTGCCGATGCAGGATCGCCGTGACCGTGCTCGCCGCCGGAACGTCCTCGTGTCCCAGAAGCTGCAACCGGGCTCGAATCTTCCGCCCACACCACGTCGGATGCTCATCGCGAACGCGCAGCACCTGCTCCTCGACCTCGTCCGGAGTCCGCCCCGGCGACTTCAACGGACGCCGCGACTGGTCCGCCAGAGCCTCGACGCCGCCGTCGCGAAAACGCCCCAGCCATTTGTAACCCGTCTTCCGCGACACCTCGAACCGCCGGCACAACGCGGCGAAGTTCGCCCCTTCGTTCGAGACCAGTTCAACAAACTCACGACGCTCAGACACGCGATCACTTTCCTTCCAGCTCATCTCAGTCCCCTTAAAAACAGGAACTGATCAAGCTACTGAAAAGCGCCACCTATCTGTCCGAACGACTGTTACCCATGTCTCCGGTCTCTACAGGGAACGCACCGGTTTGCAAAGAACGATGGTGCATTGCAGGCACCCTGCAGCACCCAACGGCGATGATGACCGCTCACTCTGACGCGGACAAGCAGCCCGGCGGCGAGCCAACAAGAACGACGTGCAGATCCATCACGTTCGTGTGAGTCGGGCCGGTTTTGAGCAGGCCGCCGGTCCGATCGAAGAACTCGTACGCGTTGTTGATCGCCAGAAAGTCGACCGGATCGAGGTTGAGCCGCCGCATCTCGCTGAGCACCGCGACATCGCAAATCGCCCCAGCCGCGTCGGTTGGACCGTCTTCGCCGTCCGTCCCACCCGCCAGAACAACAAGCTTCTCTTTTTGGTCTCGCGTCGCATCCGCGAGTACTGCACACGCTCCGAGCGCAACTTCCTGATTCCGTCCACCTTTTCTGGGCTTGTCGGTTTGAGCCAGCCGCACCGTCGGCTCGCCGCCGCTGAGCAGGCATGTCGGCTCGCCTGAGCCCGACTGAACCAGCAACGCCCGCTCCGCGAGGTCGCGACCGAGTTCGCTCGCGATTCCGTCAACATCCGAACCTGAG
>JAPOLP010000175.1 GCA_029977045.1 Planctomycetota bacterium | reverse complement strand
CAAACGGAACTCAATGCGGGGCGAATGAAACCTCAGAGAAACCGGTTGACTCTCAGGCCATTCGATGCCGTAACGGGCGGGATCAATTGGAGGGTGATTGTGTGAGGCGAAGTGGCAAAGCGGATGAGTTATCCGACAGTTGACCGGCTCCGCAGTTCACGCAGGGAAGGCAACATATCAGTGGCACCTTGTTTGTCAAGATGCCCCCGCGCATCGGGCGAAGTGCCGCGTCAGTGAGGCGGGCGAGTCGATACGATCTGGCGATTGAAACTTCCTGGAGACCACCGGACAAGCGGAGAGTTCGTCACATGCTCATCTTCGTTTACGGAACGCTGAAGACTGGTCGGCGTTTGCACGCACACATGGCCGGATCGCGGTTCGCGGGTGAGGCGGTCACGCAACCGTATTACCGGTTGTATCAGATCGACTGGTTCCCCGGCCTCGTCGAGCACGACGAAGGAATTTCGATCCGCGGCGAGGCCTGGGACGTCAGTCCGGAGACTCTGGCAATTCTCGATCAGGTCGAGGAAGTCGACGTTGGCCTGTTCGAACGGCGGTCGATCCAACTGGCAGCTCCGTTCGATACGTCGGCAGTCGAGTCGTATTTCTTTCTTGGTAGCATCAGCGAAGCAGAAGACAGCGGCGACTGCTGGTAGACTCGCGAGACTTCTCAGTCATGCGTTCCGTACTTCATCTGACGTCCTGACGAACTGGTCCCGACTCCCCACTGCTTTCGTCTTCCCGCTGCGATTGGCATTTCCATGTGGCAACTGTTTCTCCATCTGCCCGACCAGTATCTGGCTGGGATGGGGATCTGGCTGTCGCTGATGGCGGTATTCCCGTGGCTGCTGCTGAAGCTGCGCCGCGGTCAGAAACGCGAGTCTCTTCTGCGGAAACTGGTCCCGCCGACATTCTCGTTGTGGATGGTGCTGGCTTTGTTGACGGCGATCGAACTCGGTTACGCCCTCTGTTATGACACGACCGACGCACTCGACGTCACCAACGTGTCGCACCGTTGGTTCGAGGTGCACGCCGCGGACGATCTGAAGCTGCTGCTGTTTGGTCAGGATAACGGCATCTACTACCGCGATAATGTCGACTTCCCAACCGTTCCCAACGACCGGACTCATTTCTGCTTTGTCGGAGACAGCTTTACCTTCGGCCACGGTGTCCCGGACGTCCGAGACCGGTTTACAAATCAGTTACGAACGAAGCTTGACGCGAACGTCGAGACAGACAGAACTCGGAGACAATTCGTGATCTCCAACCTGTCTAAGCCGGGTACCGACCTCTACTGGACCGACACGATCATCCGTGATGTGGCCGCGAAAGGCTGGGGTGTTGACCACTTCGTTTATGTCTTTTGTCTGAACGATATTGACTCGTGCGATCCTGGCTTTGCTCAGCGTAGTTCCGACCTGGCTACGCTTAGGCACCCGCCGGACTTCTTTCTGGTCCGCGATACCTACTTCTTCAACTGGCTCTACTACCGCACGCAACTGCTGGCGAATCCTGAGGTCAAAGACTACTACGGCTACGTGCGCGACTTTTATGACGGCCCGGCCTGGGACCAGTTTCTCGAATTGCTGGCCGGAGTTCGAGACGCCTGCCGCGAGCACGAAGTCGAATTCAGCGTCGTTGTCTTTCCGTTTCTGCACAATCTGGGACCGGACTATCCGTTCCGCGAGATTCACTCGCAGATTCGGTCCGGCTGTGCCGACCTGGGCATTCCGTGTATCGACCTCGAACCTGTGCTTAATCAGCACTCCGATCAGACGTTGACGGTCAATCCGTTCGATGCTCATCCAAACGAACTGGCGCACTCCATCGTTGCCGAGGAACTCTTTGAGAGACTGGTCATTCGAAGCCACTCAGCATCGGAAGAGGCAACCGCGAGCGACGCTCGATTGCCGTCGCTGGAAAGCATTTCTGGCGACTGATACGATCGCCCGCCGCAGTATTGGGCGTTTGCACGACACTGCGTTTCGCGAATTTCCTCGTAATTTCCGCCCGCTTTCCCGCCTCCTGGCTGTCCCGGCATCTGACCGGCTCAGCATCTTCCGGCAAGGATTGAGACTATGAATGCGTTCCCGCTGCGTCGGCTTTTGAACCCGTCCGTGTGCCTGCTGCTCGGCCTGTCTTTGATCACTGGCTGTGGCGGCGGCAACGATGGTGGTGGAAACGGCGGCGGAGCCGAGACTGGTGGCGGTGGTGGAGAAGCCAGCGGCGACACGGGCAAGACGATGTTTCTCAGCATCGGCACGGCCCCCATCGGCGGGACTTTTCCACAGGTCGGCGGTGCGATTGCCGAAACGTTGAACAACCACAAGGGCGACAACAATTGGAAGGCTCAGGCCAAGGGCACGAAGGGGTCGCAGGCCAACATTCGCGGTCTCGACAAAGGCGAACTGCAACTCGCTCTGTCGAATTCGGCGATCAGCTACTTTGCCGTTCGCGGTGAATCCGGCTGGGAAAAAGCCTACGACACGCGAGCAGTCGTGACGCTCGCGCCGAACGTTGCGATGTTTGTGACGACGGCTGATTCGGGCATCAAGACGATCGCCGGACTGAAAGGCAAACGAGTTGTGATTGGACCGGCAGGTGCTGGATTCGACATGTTCGTCGGCCCGATTCTGGAAGAACACGGCGTTTCGATGGACGACATCGAGAAGGTCTACCAGCCGATGGGGGCCGCCGTCGACATGCTCGGAGACGGTTCCGCCGATGCTGCCTTCCTCGGCGGAGCAGTTCCTGCCGCGGCAATCAGCCAGGCCTGCGCGTCGTTTGAAACGTTCTTCATTCCGTTCGACCCGGCTGTCCGTCAGACACTGATCGACAAGTATCCGTTCTTCCATCCGATCGACCTGCCCGGCGACACCTACCAGGGGCACCCGGAAAAGTTTGAGGGACTCAATGTTGGCTCAATGCACCTCGTCACTGCAGCAGCTGCCGACGAAGAACTGATCTATCAGGTCACGAAGGCGATCTGGGAAAACCGGGAGGAAATCGCAGCAGCGCACGGAGCCGGCAAAGCGATCAACGAGAAGAACGCAGCCCGCTACCCCGGCACGGACTTCCATCCCGGAGCGATCCGCTTTTACAAAGAAGCCGGTCTGATCAAGGACGAAGCCGGCGATGCGGCAGAAACAGAAACGGCTGCTCCAGCTGTGGGAGAAGCTGAGGATGCAGCGGCCAGCGACACGGAAGCAGGCAAAGCGGAGGCGGAAGCCAAGGAATAGGCCCGCCATTGGTTTGTCGGTTTGAGCCTTTGATCTCACCCGGAGTCGACCGCCGTGTCTGATGCTACACCCGAGAAGTCCGGAGACGCCGACGCCTCTCCTCAAACTGATTCCGCGTCCGAGACCGGAGCCGCAACTCCGCCTGCGTCACCGAAGCCTCAGACGGCGTTCGGTCGGATGACGAAGATCGTTGTCCCGGTGCTCAGCGTCCTGCTGTGTCTCTTCACGTTGTTCGAGGTGAACTACAACCGCTTTCAGCCACAGGCCTCGCTGGCAGTCTTCGTCGGTTTCGGCCTGGCACTCTGCTTTCTGGCTTATCCAATCCATCCCAGGCTGGCGGGCAATCAATTGCTCCGCTGGGTGGACGTTCTGCTAGCCCTCGCTGCGTCGGGCTGCTGCGCCTACGTGTTCGTGCAGAACGACGATGTGTTTTTCAAGAGTCTTTGGGTCAACGGCCAGTCGCTTGCCGAACGAGCGGAAGCGGAAACCACGACAGATCTGTGGATCGGCCTGATCGGTCTGCTGCTCGTGTTTGAAGCGACGCGGCGAGCGATTGGGCTAATCGTCCCGCTGCTCGCATTCGCCTTCGTCGCTCACTCGTACTACTGCTACGGAGTGCAGGCTTACGACTGGCCGGAAATGCCGACCTGGATGCTGCCGCACGGCGGAGAAAGCGTCGATGACATCGTCAGTACGACTTATCTACAGACGCTGGGTGTCTTCGGTCCCGCAGTCAGCGTGATGTTCAAGTACGTGTTACTGTTTGTCGTGTTCGGTGCGTTTCTCGAAATGTCCGGCGCGACACAGTTCATCATTCGCTTCGCGGAACGAGTCTTCGGACGCAGCCCTGGCGGGCCGGCGAAAGTTGCCGTGCTGGGCAGCGGTTTGATGGGCTCGTTGTCGGGAAGTGCCGTCGCCAACGCAGTGACGACTGGCGCTTTCACGATCCCGATGATGCGGAACGCCGGCTTCGACCGCCACATCGCTGGCGGCATCACGGCGGCGGCCGCGTCCGGCGGCGCACTCGTGCCTCCCGTCATGGGGGCTGGTGCTTACATGATGCTGGAACTGGTCCAGCCGCAGGTCACGTTCCTGCAGGTTGCTAAAGCGGCCCTGATTCCGGCAATTCTCTACTACCTCTCGATCTTTCTGATCGTCCACTTCTATTCGAAGAAGGTCGGCGCTCAGGCCATCAAGCGGCAGGAAGACACAGCCGCCCCGCTGTGGGAGTTTGAAGCCGTCGTCTTCTTCGGAGCGCTCGGCATCCTGGTCGGCCTGCTGATCTGGGGCTTCTCACCGTTTAAGGCGGTGACCGGCTCGCTGATCGTCATCCTGTTCCTGTCGATCTTCAGGAAGAAACTCGCGCTCGGCAGTACTCCGAGAATGCTGGCTCTTGCGGCATTCTTCGGTGCGACGCTCGTCCATCAGTTCGTGTTTGCCGAGACCGTCGATAACCCCAATCTGAGACAGATCGTCGAATCGTGGCTCGGCTCGACGCTCGTCGGCACCTTCGGCCTGCTTGCCTTCGGGCTCGCCCATCCGGCATGGCGGCCTGCGATTATGAAGGCTCTGAGTTCTTCTGCGAAAAACGGCGTTTCGCTCGTCGCTGCCAGCGCCTGCGTCGGGATCATCATTGGCATCGTTCAGCAGACCGGGATCGCGACTGACTTCAGCGCGTCAATCAAAGGCGTCGTCGAAACGAACCTGTTCCTGGCGCTCATCGGCATCACCGTCTGCTCGATCATTCTCGGCATGGGAGTGCCGTCGGTCGTCTGCTACCTGCTGATGGCTACGTTGATGGGGTCACTGCTCAGCGAACTGGGAGTGATCCCGCTGTCGGCTCATCTCTTCATCTTCTACTTCGGCATGATGTCGATGGTGACGCCGCCGGTCGCTCTGGCCGCGTACGCGAGTGCGTCGATTGCCGAAGCGCCGATCATGCAAACGTCGTTCGCGGCGTTCCGCTTTTCGCTGGTCGGCTTCACGCTGCCATTTATGTTCGTCTACCGCCCGGAGCTGACGCTGCAGAGCGACAAACCGGAAGTCGCGATCGTTTCGTACCGGCACACCGAGGACCAGGATCCCGGCTCGCTGCGAGTCTCGCTCAAGCGGTTTGGCAATGCCGTTGCTAACTCGGATGTTGAACTGCGTCCGGTGGGCGATGGCGAAACGATCGCGTTGAACTCCGGCGACTACGGCAGCATTTCGACAAAGGTTGCGGCAGGGTCGAAGTGGGACCTGTTCGTTCAGCGCGGCACGGATCGCTGGGACGAGATCGGGCAGATCGACGTCTACTCCACTCCGCTCGACGAAGCGACGCTGACGGACGAAGACAAGCAGAATCAGCGGTTCTCCTGGGGACGGTTTATCGACCACCGGCTTTCGCTGGCCAGCATCATCTGGTCAACGCTGGCGGCTGTGACTGGCATTCTCGCACTGGCTGCGGGGCTCGCGGGATTCATGCGGCGCAATCTCGGAACACCCTCCCGCGTCCTGTTGTTCGTGTCGGCCGCTCTGCTGCTGTATCCGGGTGCCGGAGTCATTGTGTCGGGTATCTGGCTGCCAGTGACCGACCTCGCGGGGCTGGCGCTCTTTATCGCCATCGTTGTCGCAACGTGGAAGACTTCAGGCGACGCTGCGGCTCCACCTGCGGATACTTCGCCGGAGCCTGCATAATCGCTGACTTTCCAACTCGCCCGTCGGCTTGACCTTTAGAAGGAGTTGATCATGGCCGAACCGCTGATCCATCTGCACAAGCACACGCGGCGGGAGTTTCGCGAAAGGATGCAGAGCGGCGAACTGAAGGCGTGCATCATTCCTGTCGCCGCGACCGAGCAGCATCTCGAACACCTCGCGATGGAGCACGACTGGCGGAGCGTGAATCTGATCGCCGACCGCGTTGCCGCAAATCTGGCTCCGCAGGCGATCGTCGCGCCGTCGATGAATATCGGCATCAGCGAGCATCACATGCGGCACATCGGAACGCTGACTGCCCTGCCGGGAAGCTGGCTCGGCGTGCTGTTCGACACGATCCGCAGCATGAACCACGCCGGGTTTACGAACATCCTCGTGCTCAATGGCCACGGCGGAAACATCGCTCCGTGTCTGGGCATGTGGGGCCAGTTTCAGCAGCGGCTGGAGATCAACCTGCAGTTCGAGAGCTACTGGGACTTCCTGCCGAAAGAAGTCGCCGAAGCTCATCTCAAAACAAAACGCTGGCCCGGACATGCGCAGGAATTTGAGACCGCCTTCGCCCTGGCCGCCTTTCCTGAAAACGTCCGTGCCGACGCGATGCAGGATCAGCCGGATAAGGAACCGCTCGAAGCGACCGCCGAAGCCGGAGCCGCGATGATCGAAGCGATCGTCGAGAACGTCGCTGCTCACGTGCAGAAGATGATCGACGGCGAAAGCGTCGCCGACATCCCGGCGTTTCATCCGTAACGAATCAGCCAGTAACTCGTTTGACCCGAAGCCGCAGGCGGTGGTGTTTTGATTGGAGAAAACGCCATCGCCTGCGGCTTCGGGTCAAACAACTCACTCACGCCAAAGCATTCCACATCTATCAGCGTATCGAGGAATCCCCATGCCGCGTCTCGCCGTCGTTGTCCTCAGTATGGTGCTGCCACTTCTTGCCGTTCCGGCCTTGGCCGACGGACCTCAGGACAACATTCCGGACAACGTCCGACCGGTTCCGCCGATCGGTCTGGAACTTTCAGACGCTGACCGCACCGAACTCGAAAGCGGCCTGGCGGAACTCGACGCGGCGATCGCTGAGCTGCGAAAGAAGAAAGACGCGCGCACGGCTGAACTGCTGCCGGATGTTGAAATCTTCGCGCGAGCGATCCGGCACGGCATTCAGTACCGCGAGCTGTTCAAGCCGAACGACGTCAACGGGGCGAAGAGGGTCCTGGCAGAAGGCAAATCCCGAGCGGCAGCGCTGCTCGGCGGACAGGCTCCGTGGCTGACACAGAAGGGGCTCGTCGTTCGCGGCTTCCGGTCGAAAATCGACCAGACCGTGCAGCCATATGGTCTGGTGATTCCTGATTCGTACAGCTTCGAGGGCAGGTCAAAGCACCGTCTCGATCTGTGGATGCACGGTCGCGGTGAGACGCTCTCGGAATCGAACTTCATCGCCGGTCGAATGCAGCAGCGCGGCAATATCGCTCCGGAAGACACGATCGTGCTGCATCCGTACGGTCGCTACAGCAATGCCTTCAAATTTGCCGGTGAGATCGACGTGCTCGAAGGCCTGGATCACGCCCGGAAGTATTACCGCATCGACGACAACCGCGTCGCCGTGCGAGGCTTCTCAATGGGCGGAGCCGGCTGCTGGCAGATGGCGGTGCATTATCCCGATCTGTTCTTTGCCGCGACGCCGGGAGCGGGATTCTCCGAAACGCCTGAGTTCCTGAAGTCGTTTCAGCAGGAAACGCTCAACCCGACCTGGTACGAAGAGAAGCTGTGGCGCATGTATGACTGCCCCGGCTACGCGATCAATCTGTTTCAGTTGCCGACAATCGCCTACAGCGGCGAGATCGACCGCCAGAAGCAGGCCGCCGACGTCATGGAAGCTGCATGTGCCGCCGAGGGGCTGCGGCTGACTCACCTGATCGGCCCCAACACCGCACACAGCATCCACAAGGACTCGCTGGCCGACACCGAATCGCGGCTTGCTTCAATCGCCCTGGCTGGCCGGGCAAAGCTGCCGCGCGAGTTGCACTTCGCTACCTACACACTGCGCTACAACCGAGCGTTCTGGCTGACCGTCACCGGCCTCGGCGAGCACTGGGAGCAGGCTCGCGTCGACGCGCAGATCAAAGCTCAGGACAACCAGATTGAAGTCTCAACGCAGAACGTCACCGGCCTGCAGATCGACATCCCCGCTGGTCGCAGCCCGTTTCATGCTCAGAAGCCAGTGACCGTCGTCATCGACAAGCAGCGAGTGGAACTCGGCAAACCGTTCACCGATGGCACCTGGAACGCGACTCTGATCCGCAATGGCGATGTGTGGTCTGCTGCCACTGCTGAATTGTCGGCACCGGACAGCCTCGTCAAACGGCACGGTCTTCAGGGGCCGATCGATGACGCGTTCATGGACTCGTTCATCGTCGTTCGTCCGACCGGAAAGGCTCGGCACGAGGCAGTCGGCAAGTGGGTCGCTTCGGAACTCGATCACACCGTCAAAGAGTGGCGGCGTCAGTTCCGCGGTGACGCGATTGTCAAAGCCGACTCCGAGATCAGCGATGCCGACATCGCTTCGTCAAACCTGATCCTGTTCGGCGACCCGCAGAGCAACGGGATCCTGGCGAAGATCGCTGACAAGCTACCGATCAGCTGGTCGGCGGATTCAGTCAAAGTCGGCGACAGGAGCTTCGACGCGACGCATCACGCACCAGTGCTGATCTACCCGAACCCGCTGAATCCGAACCGCTACGTCGTCCTCAACAGCGGCTTCACCTACCGCGAGTTCGCCTACCTGAACAACGCCCGCCAGGTCCCGAAACTCCCCGACTGGGCCGTCATCGACACACGCACCCCCGCCAATCCCCTCTGGCCCGGCAAAGTCGCCGCCGCCGACTTCTTCAACGAGGCGTGGCAGGTGAAGTAACGCAGCACCCGGTTGAACTCTCTCAGTTCAGAATCCGCCGCCGGACACAGGGGCAGCTGCGGGGGCGCCGGAACGGGTTCGGGGGATTTCGTCGGTGGCGGTTAACTGCTCCATTGCCATGTCGATGCCGTCGTACGGGCGCGAGGAGCGGGACAGGATGTCGTCGCTGGGGACGATCGTCACCAGGGCGAACTGAATGTTCTGGCCAATGAAGTAACGGT
>JAPOLP010001099.1 GCA_029977045.1 Planctomycetota bacterium | reverse complement strand
CGTCTGGGCAAGACGTCTCTGTGGGCCGGTGCGACCGACCCGCGGTGGGCGATGGTGATCTCAAACGATTCGGGCTGTGGCGGAGCAGCTCTGTCGAAGCGGCGATTTGGCGAGACCGTCAAACGGATCAACACGTCGTTCCCGCATTGGTTCTGTGCGAAATTCAAGACGTACAACGACAACGAAGACGCTCTGCCGCTCGACCAGCACATGCTGGTGGCTCTGGCGGCTCCCAGGCCGGTTTACGTGGCCAGCGCTGTCGAAGACCAGTGGGCCGATCCGCGAGGCGAGTTCCTGTCGGCGAAGTACGCCTCACCGGTTTACGAACTGCTTGGCAAGCCGGGGATTCCCGCGGACGTGTCCGCCTTCGAGATCGAACAGCCGATTCACACTACCGTCGGCCACCACATCCGCACCGGTAAGCACGATGTCACGGCTTACGACTGGCAGCAGTACATACGCTTTGCGGACAAGCATCTGAATTAATTTGCACCACAGAGGCACAGAGATCACAGAGTCTTAACCAGGTGCATTCTCAGTGTCCTCTGTGGTGAATACGAACCGCCGTTGACCTGCCTGTGGAGTTGCGTGACTCTAAAGCGATCTGAATTTCGCACCCCGTAGAGCTAGAGCATGGACCGAACGTTTCGCCTCGCTGGTTGCCTGCTGCTGAGTCTCGCTGTTTCTCTGGGACAGGAGAGTTCGCTCCGAGCCGAAGCTCGATCGAGCTACGAGACGATCGATTACGTTCTGCCGCGGATGGTCAAGATCTTTGGTGCCGGTGGAATGCAGTCGCTGGCCGCGTACGGGACGGGGTTTCTTGTCAGCAAGGACGGCCACATCGTCACAGTCTGGAGCCACGTGCTCGATCCGGACGAAGTCATCGTCGTGCTGAATGACGGACGCCGCTTCACCGCCAGCGTGCTTGGAGCTGAGCCGGGGCTGGATCTGGCCGTGCTGAAACTCAACGTCGAAGACCGCGAACTCGACCTGCCGCACTTTTCGCTGGCAAACGAAGTCGCCTCTGCCAGCGAAGGCACGCGTATCCTGGCCTTCAGCAACATGTTCAAGGTCGCGACGGGTGACGAACCGGTGTCCGTCGTGCATGGCGTCATCGCGGCGAAGACGAATCTGCAGGCTCGGCGCGGCGCGTTTGAGGTTCCGTACAACGGCAGTGTCTACGTGATCGATGCCGCGACGAATAACTCGGGCGCCGCTGGCGGCCTGCTGACGACGCGTGAGGGCCGGTTGCTGGGCATGATCGGTCGCGAACTGCGGAATGCCGAAACGAATACCTGGGTCAACTATTCGATCCCGCTGGCGAACTTGTCTGACTCCGTGCAGCAGATCATTTCCGGCAACTTCCGCTCGTCCGCCGAGGAGCGTGATGCCCCAACTGCGGCCCGCAATTACGACCCGACCGACTTCGGCATCGTGATGGTCCCCGACGTTCTGTACCGGACGCCCGCCTACGTCGATCGAACGCTGGTCGGTTCAAGTGCCAGAACAAACGGTCTGGAGCCAAACGATCTGGTCCTGTTTGTTGGCGACGACCTGGTACAGTCGATCCGCGAGATGAAAGAGGCCATCGGTCGCCTGGAAGCAGGAGACACCCTGCGTCTGACCATTCGTCGCGACGACCAGACGTTTGAGTTCCGCGTGCCGAAGAAGTGAGAGACTCCATTGGAGTGCATGTTCCATGCGTCTCACCTGCCGACGAACTGCTGAAAACCAAAAGCAGCCAGAACTATTGCCGTTGATTCGGTCGTCATCGCCACGGCGAGCAGTACGCGATTTGTTTTTGCTCTTTTGATCAATCCGGCGGAGCCCGCGAAACAACAACCGGAGCAGAGCTGAAACAGCCCTGCTGCAATTCCGAGTATGACGCGGCCTCCTGATAGCTCGAAAAACAGCAGCAATGTCAGAGTCCAGAAAACTGCCGAGAGCCCCAACAGGAGTCCGAGAACTGTCAGCAGAGGCAGTTTGAAAAGTACGTCGATGAGGAGAATTGACGCAGGTATCCGCCAGTAGGGAATCTGTTGCGCACGATAGCGGCGAAATGTTGTCCGTCTTTCAATGGAGTCCGGTCTCCAGCCGCACTCGCTACACGGCTCTTCGAGTCCCGGACGACTTTTGCCGCACTTCGCACAGGGATATTTAACGAATTCTTCGGACATGTTCCGACTGAGCCCCTGGCATAGGTCACCTCGACAACCAGCCGCCGTCGATAGGAATGACGCTGCCGTGCATGTAGCTGGAAGCGTCGCTGGCCAGGTAGACGCACAGGCCGGCGAGT
>JAPOLP010000277.1 GCA_029977045.1 Planctomycetota bacterium | reverse complement strand
GGATTCCCGATCCGCAAACGAACTCGCCCGCCCACCCAGTAGAGGCCGCGATTCGAGCAACGTGACAACGAACCCTCGACGTCCAAGCACCGCAGCCGCAGCCAGCCCCGCCAGCCCGCCGCCGACGATGACGACGCGTCGGGTGTCGGAGATGGACTTGGAACTGGTCATTGACTGGAAACCCTGGCGTCGAAAGCAGCGAAGTAAGAGATGTCTTAAGTGGCCAACGAATTGCTCGAATTCGTCGAATGGAGAACCGTCATGCGAAGTCGTGGCACTCGAGCGATTCGTTGGCAACTCGAGGCGGGTGAGTATAGCGGCACGCAGAAAAAGATAGCGGCACGCGACAGAATGGCAGTCCTGAGAGCTGTTTCGGTCAGATTCTGTACTCGCCAAAGCCACTCGCACCAACAGCACGAAGCAGTGGTCATCGCGACGGGAGAACAATGCAGCCGACGCGCGCATCTCATGCCGGATCGCTGCCTGGACGCACTTCCGGGAGGACCAGGGCTGTGAGCCGGCCTGTTACCGTGAGCCGCCTGTCACCGGCACGGACTTCAGCATCCGACGCACGGTGCGGATGAACTGGTTTCGGTCGAGCGGCATTGTGACGAACTCATCGCAGCCAGCGCTGATACTCAAGTGGCGGTCAGCGGGCAGGCTGCACGCCATGGCAGCGATGATCGGGCCGCAGTAACCACGCAGTCGCAGTTGCCGGGCACATTCGAAACCGTCCATGTCCCGCATCGCCATGTGCAGAACAATTGAATCGAAGGTCTCGCCCGAACTGACCGATGCATCAAACAGGTCGACCATCTCCTGTCCGCAGTCGGCCTGCACGACAGTGGCTCCAGCATGCTCCAGAAGAAAGCTGGCCAGCCGGCGGTTGCCGGGCACGTCGTCGACAATCAGCACGCGTCCGGTCAGTTGAGATTCGTCCGAAACGTCGTGAGCCGGTTCTGCCTTCTGCTGTGAAGCCTGTCGCTGGCCAACAACAACCCGTTCAGCAGGCCGTTCCGGACCGTCCACCTGGCAGTCAATCGTGACGCGCCGAACGGCAGGGCCATGGTTGCGGCGTTCTTCGATTCCGTCGAAAACGTCGCGTCTCTGCAGATGATGGGTCACGACAGGGAACCGCGATTGATCTTTGCGTTTCAGCCCTGACCGGGAGATCTGGTCGTCGAGCGTCTGATTCTGCTGCTCCAGATCGTCAAGCCGCTTGCCCATCTTTGTTAGTTCCGTCTGCAGCAGACTGCAGCGTTGACGCAGGGCAGCCCGGTCCAGCAACGTATCCACCAGTTGCGTCAACTGGTCGCCTTCAATGCTGCGTGGCAACCGGAAACGCTTTCCACTTTGAGCAGCCACGGTCTTCCGCAGCGTCGCATCGGCTGTCTTGAACTCCGCTCCACTATCGGCCGACCCGCAATCGATCACGCACAACCGCGGTGCCACTCGCCAGAGTTCCTGAACGATGGACTCGTCGCTGATCCCCGAACACTCGCGGTCAATGACAACGATCTCGAACGGACGATTCGTTTCGACGGCAGCTTCGACCGCCGTCAGAGCGCTCACAGCTGACGACACGAACGTGACCTCGATCGAGCTGTCCGGCAGGTCGAGTACGTTGTTGCCGCGACCGTTCGCGATTCGCCGCAGTTCGAGCGCGTGGACTGACGCGATCAGTTGAGAATCCTCACTGATCAGAAGCAGTCGGAAGATCATTCGGCTCGCTGGACGCATTGGACTTTCGCAAAACAGGGACGCGCAATCCGGGTCGTGAAGTCAGCTTAGTTCGACATCTCGCCGTGTCCGGCACGTTTCTCCCCCGCCGGATGAGGCGATTACCGCGTCGATGGTTCTTGCCGGCTGGTTTTCGAGCATCCCGCCTCGTTCGGCAGAGAATTGAGCACCGACAGCCGGATTCGCCGTCGATTCGTGCTAGCGAGCGTGCTACGGCGGGAGGGGTTTCTCTGCTTGTCTCCGGATTGTCCCGCCGTGCTGGAGCCGATCTGCCCGAAAAGTCGACCTAACCGTCAGGGATTCTCGCGCGGTGCGCGAGTTGGGAGAGTTGCGTTTCAGGGAAGAATCATGAGCCTGCTCCGCATCGGCCTCGCGCTGCTGCTGACCGTGTCGCTGGCCGTGTGCCATTCCGATATCAGGCACGGCTATCTGCGCAGCGGCCCCAGCCTGACGCTGGCCAGAACACCGCAGTTCTCGATGGAACGCGTCCAGACGGCATCGTTCCGTCCCGAATTGCCGCCGACCGAACTGGCTCAGGTCCGTCTCGAACGCTGGCCGAAATCGATGGTCAGCGGCGACTCGCCGACCGACGCCACGATGAACTGGTCGGAGAGCACACTCGACGCCACAGCCATCGGCCCCGATGTTGTGCATCCACAAAGCGACGATGCCATGGCGAGTCTGGATTCCTCGCACACCATCGATGCAAAAACTCTGTCTGACGAAACGCTGACTTCAGGCCAGCCCGTCAAGAAAGCCACTCTGCCGCCTCCGAAACCGATCACTTATCGGAGCCCGGTCGTACGGATCGGCGTCCTGGATGCGTTAAAACAACGTCTGAAGTCGGGGCATCAGGTTCTCGAAAACAAAGCCAACAGTGCCCGGGACTGGTGCCGCGAAGCCGGCGAGTCATGCGGGCATCAGGGTGCAGAATTTCGGACTCAGGCTGGCGAAGTCTGGGACGAATTCAATCCTCAGTTCTGGATCGAATCGACGTGTCAGTCCTGCGGCGAACACACACGCGAGTTCTCCTCGACGCTGCGAGACCGAGCCGACGACATCTGCTGCCCCGACTGGATCGGCCCGGCTCGCGACCGGTTGTCATCAGCTGGAGATCGCCTGTCGTCGGCAGGCGACCGTTTGGCCGGCGGTCTGGGCGAGGCCACCGAGAAGCTGGGTCGCGTTAAAGAGACGTTCAACAAAGCAACTGACAGCCTGGACAATCTGCAGCCACTGTCTGACATTCGCCCCGCAATTGGCCTGCCCAGAACAGTGCCCACGCTCAAGCCTGACCTCAGAGGATTTCTGCCACCAATCCCGAAACTGACCGGCCAGCATCCCGGCCCTCCGGTGGACGACGACGCTGCATCAGCGAGCGAGAAGTCAGCCACCCCGGAAGTGATCGAGCTGCCGCCGCCCGCCGACTTTACTCACACGGAAGTGAGTGACGAGACGGAAAACGTGTCCAGTCAGCAGACCGAGGCGATAGAGCCGAAGTCCAGCGATGGCACGTCAGCAGCTCCTGCTGAGGCGACGCGAACGGCATCCCGCCGCGCACCTCGCAAGACCGAACGCTGGAAATCCGGCCTGAATTGACGCTGAGACAGACGCTTTTCAGACCTCGCCAAGAGCAGCTCACCAGACGATCGAAGCCTCGAACCGTTTCAGGTTGCGGTCTCGGTCCGTAACAATGTGAGGCTGATGCGTTCGCCAGAGTCTTCGGTCGAATGCTCTTGTCCCGCCCCTGCTCTCATGCCCGCCCGAGCCCATGCGTCTTCGCCTCTGCCACACTTCCCTCTTCGCAGCGATCGCGGCAATCAACCTGCTGGCCCTGTGCGCTGGCGCGGTCGAAGAGAAGCCAAACGCGGACCCGAGGCAGCCCGACCGCGAAGGCATCGCATTCTTCGAGAAGCGGATTCGCCCGGTCCTCGTTGAGCACTGTTTCGAGTGCCACTCTGCCGGTCCAAAGAAATCAAAAGGCGGGCTGCGGCTCGACTCAAAGCGGGCGGCGTTTGCTGGTGGCGACTCGGGGCCGGTCATCGTGCCGGGCAAGCCGGACGAGAGTCTGCTGATCGACGCAATCGCGTTCGGTGGCGAGTTCGTCGATATGCCGCCGTCCGGCAAATTGCCCGACCGGGTGATCGAGGACTTTCGTACCTGGATCACGCTGGGGGCTCCGCTGCCGGATGATCCGAAGTCCGACGGAGATCAACCTGCCGGATCACCGCAGCCGCAGAAGACTGTCGACATCGAAGCCGGTCGCTCGTTCTGGTCGTTTCAGCCGGTGAGTCAGCAGCCGCTTCCGGATGTCTCGAACGCCGACTGGCCGCAGCGGCGGCTTGACTGGTTTGTTCTCGCAAAACTCGACGAGCAGCAGCTCGCACCGAATCCGCCCGCTGATCGTCGAACTCTGTTGCGGCGACTTTATCTCGATCTGACCGGCCTGCCGCCAACGCCTGACGAAGTTGACGCATTTGTCGCTGACGAATCGCCGGACGCGGTCGAAGCCGTCGTCGATCGGCTGCTCAGCTCGCCGCATTACGGAGAGCGTTGGGGCCGGCACTGGCTCGACGTCGCTCGGTATGCGGAAGACAACCCGACGGGCGAGTCGACCTGTCAGCCGCCGCCGTTCCCCTGGCCGTTCCGCGACTGGGTCATTCGCGCGTTGAACAACGATCTGCCGTATGACGAGTTCGTTCGCCGACAACTCGCCGCTGATCTGATGGACCTGCCGCCAACGGAAGTTGCCGCGACCGGGTTTCTCGGCCTCTCGCCTGTCTATCACAAAGAGCCGAAGCTCTCCGGTGAGGTCGTGCGCGTCATCGTCGCCGACGAATGGGACGAGCGGCTCGATACGATCTCGCGCGGGTTCCTCGGCCTGACGCTCGCCTGTGCCCGCTGCCATGATCACAAGTTCGATCCGCTCACGATGCGCGACTATTACGCGCTGGCCGGCGTCATGGCGAGCACGCAACTCGTCGAATGGCCGCTGGTCGAAACGAGTCCCGCCGAAGCCGAAGCCCTGACCGAAACGCGCGAGGCGATCGTCGACTACAACCTGCGAGTCAGCTACGCGAAGGCGATGGGCAAGGCGGCCGAAATTGAGAAGCAGCCGACCGGACCGTTCGAGAAGCTCGCGCAGGAACATCAGAAGACGCTCGACGGCTGGAAGTCTCGCAAACTGTTCGACGGCCCGATCGCCAACGTCGTCCGCGATGCCAGCGTCTGGGTCGACGATCACGACCCCGACTGGACCAACATGGTGTACCGGGCCGGCGAGCCGCGTGACCTGCCGGTCTTCGTTCGCGGCAACCCAAACAATCCCGGCGAAACGGTGCCGCGTCGTTTCCTCGAAGTCTTCTCCAGCGATCCGACTCGACGATTCGAGCACGGCAGCGGGCGGCTCGAACTGGCGAACGCCATCGTGACAGACGCCTCGCCGCTGACGGTTCGCGTGATCGTCAATCGAATCTGGGGCTGGCACTTCGGCGAACCGCTCGTGCGCACGCCCGGCAACTTCGGAGCACTCGGCGAACGGCCTTCGCATCCGGAACTGCTCGACGATCTGGCGGCGCGATTTATTGACAGCGGCTGGTCGCTCAAGTGGCTGCATCGCGAGATCCTGCTCTCGGCGACCTGGCAGCAGTCGTCCCACATTCGCGAGGGGCGTCCGACCGAAGCCGATCCCGACAACCGGCTGCTGTGGCGAATGAACCGCCAGCGTCTGCAACCGGAAGTCTGGCGCGATGCCGTGCTGGCCACGAGCGGCCAGCTCGACCGCCGCATGTTCGACAAGTCCGACAAGCTCGAAGAAGCGAGGAATCATCGCCGCACGGTTTACGGCACAATCACACGGCAGAACCCCGCTGACGTGCTGCGACTATTCGACTTCCCCGACGCCAAGCGACACGCCGACCAGCGGACGCTGACGACCAGCCCGCTGCAGCAGCTCTACCTGCTCAACGGCCCCTTCCTGCAACAGGCCGCCGAGCAGGTTGTCGCCCGGCAGCTCACCGATTCGACCCACAGCTCTGACGCGCGCGAGGCTTCCGTCCGCCAGGTCTTCCACAAAATCCTGCTCCGCGAACCAGCAGCCTCCGAACTCGACGCTTCTCTGAACCTGATCGGCGACGAGCCGACAAAACAAAACTGGCAGCTTCTCGCCCACTCCCTGCTCGCCACCAACGAGTTTCTCTACTCCGACTGACTCAGTGCCCAGGAATTATCAGCCGCAGATACACGCAGATGGACACAGATAAGATGACTTCGTCGGCGGAACTCAATCCACAAATCATCTGCGTTTATCTGCGTCCATCTGCGGCAAATAAAAAGCCATAGTCCAATGACTGAATTGTAACCACGACTTTGCTCACGTCGTCAGGCACTCGGCTCGATCGGTACCGGCTTCGGGGCACTCGCACTGAGCGATCTGCTGAACGCCGCCGACTCGCCAGCCAGCTCGCGGACGCACTTTCCCGCGCGGGCGAAGCACGTGATCTTCCTGTTTATGAGCGGAGGACCATCGCACCTGGACTTGCTGGATCCGAAGCCGCTCATCAAGCATTACGCCGGCCAGCGCCCGGACGCCGTGCAGTTGCGGACCGAACGCAAGACCGGCGGTCTGCTGCCGACGCCGTTCCACTTCCGACCGCACGGAGACAGCGGCATCGAGATCAGCGAGCTGCTGCCGCACCTCGGAAACTGCATCGACGACATCTGCGTGCTGAGGTCGGTCGTTGGCGGCAACCCGAATCACGCACCTGCCGCCAACTGGCTCTTCTCCGGGCGCATCGACCAGATTCATCCGTCCCTCGGAGCGTGGACGTCCTACGGTCTCGGTGCCGAGAACCAGAATCTACCGGGCTTTGTTTCGCTGAAGAAAGGTTCGACCGCTTCGCGCTACGTTCGCAACGGTTACCTGCCAGGCCGGCACCAGGGCACGCCGATCGACGTCGGACATGACTCGCCGGACAAGATGATCGCTCATCTGCGGAATGCGTCGCTGGCGACCGACGTCCAGCAGAAGCAGGTCAACTTTATCCAGCAGCTCAATCGCCAGTACCAGCAGTCCGCCGGAGGCGACGCCGCTCTGGAAGCCCGCATCGAAGCGATGGAGACCGCGTTCCGGATGCAGTTCACCGCGGGCGAAGCCTGCGATCTGAACCGCGAATCGAAAGAGACTCGCGAAGCCTACGGCGAAGGCTGGTTCGCCAACGGCTGCCTGCTGACGAGGCGGCTCGTCGAACGCGGCGTCCGCTACATCCATCTGGAGCACAACCGCTTGGACCATCACGAGCACATCAGCCGCGAGATTCCGAAAATGGCTGCCGAGATCGACCAGCCGATCGCCGCGCTGCT
>JAPOLP010000986.1 GCA_029977045.1 Planctomycetota bacterium | reverse complement strand
CATCGATGCCGTAACCCTGGACACGCAGACCTTCGGCGTTGACCAGTTTGCTTTCGTTGTTGAGCGTGAAGTTACCGTTGCGGCCGTAGGCCTGCCCCTGAGTCCCGCTCAGAATGAAGAACCCTGCTCCCTCAATGGCCAGGTCCGACGGGCTGGTGCTGGTTGTGATCGCCCCTTGTGAGTTATCGCGGCGGATCGCAGCCGTCGTCGCTCCCAAGCCGATCTGGCGGGGGTTCGTACCGCCATTGAGCCCCTGCGGAGCCGATCCGACACTCAGCGTGCGCGCGAGCTGCGTAGTGAACTGCACGGTCGACGATTTGAAGCCATTCGTCCCGGCATTCGCGATGTTGTTACCGATGACCTCGATCGCCGTTTCGTTCAACGCCAGACCGTTCAGTGAGGTGTTGAGTGCTGTCGTAAGTCCCATCTTCTCCTCCGATGGCTCGGTATGACCTGACGAGCATCCCTGCTCGACGAAACATTCGCTGCCGTCATCGCGCGGACATCCGCACAACCGGCTCCTCGCACTGCGGGAACACGGCGCTGTCTCTCCTATCGGTCTTGAACGAACAGGGCTGCATCGGATGTGCAGCCGGGAGGGAAAGACCCTGGCACCTGAGGCACACCGCCGGCGCTTCACGCTTTCGCCGCTGGCCTCGCAGCCAGTAGCTGGATTCGCAAGAATTCAGCCCGTCGTTTCATTCGCTGAACCAGCGACTGACGAATCGCGGAAATCTCACTCCCAACCGGAGAGTCTTCTCATGCTCAAGCTGACCGGCAAAGGCACCGCTCATACGTGCGACGGAGTTTCCCGCCGAGACTTTCTGCAGGTCGGAACGCTGAGTGCCGCGGGCGTCACGCTGGCCGACCATGCCATGGCTCAGGAGCAGGGCCTGATCCGCGAGGGAAACGACAATCGCTCCGTAATCATGATCTTTAATCTCGGAGCACCATCGCATCTCGACACGTGGGATATGAAGCCCGACGCCCCGGCTGAGATTCGTGGCCCGTTCAAGCCGATCGCGACGAAAGCTCCCGGCGTCGAAATCTCCGAGATGTTCCCCGGCCACGCGGAAGTCGGCGACAAGGTCTCGTACGTGAGGTCTTGCTACCACACGTCGGCCGCCGTTCACGACGCCGGGTGGCAGATGATGCAGACCGGTCGTCAATTCCAGGGCGGCATCAACACGCCGCACGCTGGAGCTGTCGCCAGCTACCTGCAGGGCCGCCGGACCGATCTGCCGCCGTTCGTCATCCTGCCCGAAATCATGGGCCGCGGCGGCGGCAATCTGCCGAACGGCCAGGCTGGCGGATTCCTCGGTAAGTCCCACGACCCGTTTGTACTGAACGCCGACCCGTCACAAAAGGGCTTCAAGGTCCCCGACCTGCTGCCGCCCAGCGAGATCGGCACCGTGCGTCTCGACCGCCGCCGCCGGCTGCGCGACCTCGTCGACGACACCGTCCGCAGCTTCGAGGCCAGTGACAACGCCACGCTGCTCGACAGCAACTTCGACACAGCCTACCGCCTGATGACCAGTGCCCAGGCCCGCGAAGCGTTCGACCTTGAAAAGGAACCCGCGTCCGTCCGGGACCGCTACGGTCGCACGCGCTTCGGCCAGAGCTGCCTGCTCGCTCGCCGCCTGATCGAATCCGGTGTCCGCTTCGTGACAATCAACACGTTCCTGACCGTCTTCAACGAAGTCACCTGGGACATCCACGGCTCGGCACCGTTCACTTCGATCGAGGGGATGAAAAAGACCGTCGCCCCGATGTACGACCAGGCGTACTCGGCGCTGATCACTGACCTGTCCGATCGAGGCATGCTCGACGACACGCTGGTCTGCAACCTCGCCGAATTCGGTCGCACTCCGCGAGTGAACCCCGCCGGCGGACGCGACCACTGGCCGCAGTGCTACACGACGTACTTCGCCGGCGGCGGAGTGCAGGGGGGCCGCATTGCTGGTACCAGCGACCCGATCGGAGGCGTACCCGCTGATCGCCCGACGGATCCGGGAGACGTCGTCGCCACGATCTTCCACAGCCTGGGCTACGAACTGGAAACCGTCCTCCCTGGTCCCGCTGGCCGGCCCTTCGCGATCGTCGATAACGGTAAACAGCCCGTCCGCGAATTGTTTTGACCGCTGGTCGGACGCGCGATGTGCGGCTCGACGGCGCCTGCCCACGCCATCTGGATTACAGGTGTAAACAGATCGTGGTGTCTATCACCGGTGTCGACGTCAGCGTCTGTTCTCCAGGCCTGTCCATTTGTTGGAAACTTCCGGCAGCTCAAAGCCGGACGTGCTATTGATCGGTCGTATTTTCAGCCTGATCAGCATCGCCAGCGGGGCGGAAAGTGGCGTCGCTTCGGTCGAGGAGCGATCAACGGCTTTCCTGTGCTCTCTCTTTCGATATCGAATGGCCCGCTTGAGCAAATCTCGGAAATTTCGCGAGTTAAGCTGTAGCGATTGCGCGGGGCGTGCCGATAACTCTGCCTGAGCCGGTCGAACGGCTTGCAAACAGTGTCGGGTTCGGCACCGGAAAATGCCGAATCAACACTGGCGGCGCGATCGCCACGATCGTTCCAGACTGAACCAGACCGGGAAGGAGACCAGCCGGTCTTACCAGATGTTGAGTCCAGCGGGCTCGACGGACTGAAGCAGAGGCAACGTGCCTCTCTGGGACAGAAGTTGCCGGCAACGTAATCCCTGGCGACTGACTCACTGAAGGATCAGGCTCAAGGAACAGGTACGGAAACCATGAAGCTGTATCGCAACTTCAAGACTGGACTCGCTGCACTCGCCGTCGCTGGCACTCTGCTG
>JAPOLP010000785.1 GCA_029977045.1 Planctomycetota bacterium | reverse complement strand
GTGGCAACGTTCTTCCAATGTCTGAGCGACTGGATGCATCGACCGTGTCGGTCGGCGTTTCTCCTGCCGAGGCGTTGCGTTAACTGGGCTTGGTCCCCCCGTTAACGCATTTATCTGCTCGATCTTGCCGGCTTTCGTGATTGACGTTGACGCGGAGGATGCAGGGGAGGCTTTGTCGGGCGGGAATCCTGAGGATCAAAGAACCGCATGTTCTTTCCGACGCGATCGTAGTCGCCGAGGTCTTCTCGCATCGCTTCGGCTAGTCCGAGCAGGCGTTTCAAGACCTGCGGATTCTGCGAGGAGACGTCAGTCGTTTCGCCGAGATCATTCTTCAAGTCGACCAGGAATGGCTTGTCGAAACCGATCCGGTCTGCCGTGGCGATGTGCGTGTTGGGGGCAAATGGAGCCGCTCCGATCGGTTCTTTGTCTCGGGGCAGATGCAGCTTCCAGTTTCCCTGGCGAACGGCCTGCAGGTGGACCCGCAGGTAGTAGAAGTACGCCTTTTCCAGGTTGGTTTTGTCGAAGTTGCCGTGAAACAGGTGCGTGATGTTCTCGCCGTCGATAACACGGTCGCTCGGGATGTTCGCGCCGGCGAGTGCCGCAAAGGTCGGCAGGACGTCCATCGTTGTGGCCATCGAGTCGCAGGTCGTTCCGGAAGGTACTCGGCCCGGCCCCCAGAGAATCGCGGGCACTCGAACGCCGCCTTCAAAGGTCGAGACCTTGCCGCTTCGCAGCGGGCCGGCGGAACCACCGTGGTCGCCGGGCAGGTGCCCGTCGGCGTGATCCTTGTTCTTGATCAGCCACGGGCCGTTGTCGCTGGTGAAGAGGACGTAGGTGTTGTCGGCGAGCTGCAGTTCGTTGAGAGCGTCGAGAATGCGGCCGACGTTGAAGTCGATCTCCTCGATCACGTCGCCATAGAGACCGCGTTTGCTCTTTCCTTTGAACTGAGCTGAAGCATCCAGACGCGTATGCGGCATCGTGTGCGGGATGTAGACGAAAAACGGCTGTTTCTGACTTCGTCTGATGAACGCGATGGCCTCGTCGGTGTATCGGCGAGTCAGCGTCGCCATGCTGGCATCCGGCTCGATCAGCTCCTCATTGCGGTAGAGGTTGGCCACGCGGTCGTTGCTGGTCGGTGTTCCGTAGAAGTAGTCGAAGCCCTGCCGAGTCGGGAACAGGTCCATGAAGAAACCCGACTGGGCGTGCTTCGCCAGATCCCACTTTCCGAAACAGGCTGTCGCGTAGCCTTTCGTCTTCAGAATTTCGGCGATGGTGATTTCGCCCTCGTGCAGAATCGGATGGACCTGTTTCGTATTGCCACGCTCCGCGACGCGCATCGGATAGCAGCCCGTCATCAGCGCCGCTCGTGACGGGCCGCAGATCGGCTGAGCGTAGAAACTCGTGAACTTCATCCCCTGAGCAGCCATCGCATCAAGGCGTGGAGTGCGGATGTCCGGTGAGCCGAAACAGCCAACGTCTGCGTAACCCTGATCGTCGGTGAAGATGATCACGAAATTGGGCGGTGGCTCGTTCGCGTTCACAACGAGCGAGAACACTGCCAGCGTCAGAGTAATGATCGCTCTGCTGAACTTTCGGCGGAAGACGTTGGGTGGTGATGAAGCGGTCACTGGTTGTTTCCTGAGAGCGAAGAGGTACTCATTATCTGGTTGGACAGGGGCCAGTCTGGCGGTGTTTGCGGGACGCACTCTGTGGATGTGGCGCGAGTTTGTGAACCGTGACGAGCATCTGAGAGAACTGGTGCCTGAGATACTCGAACAGCATCGCGATTGGTGAAACAATCCGGTGGATGATGTCCTCAAGACTGTCTGACAGAGGCAAAGCAGGAAAACATTGCAGCATGACGAGCGAACAATCGAGAACGCAGCGGGTTTTGATTACGGGTGGCTTCGGCTGTATCGGCGCCGAAACTGCGAAGTGGCTGCTGGCGAACACCGACTGCGAAGTCGTGGTCTGCAGTCGCAGTGTCAGTCCAGTGAGAATCGAGCGAATCTTCGGTGCCGCCGATTCGGACCGCTTGACATGTCTCGAAGCAGACGTCACTGACCAGGCCCGCCTGCTGGAGATTCTGACGGAGCATCGCATCAGCCATGTCGCTCACATGGCCGGGCTGCAGACTCCTGACTGCAATGCTCATCGCGACCTTGGCCTGCAGGTCAATCTGGCGGGGACTCAGAATTTGATCGAAGCGATGAAGGCGAGCGGCCTTCCGCTGCAGCGATTCGTCTTCGCGAGTTCCGCGGCCGTGTATGGCCCTCGGGTGACCTACCCGCCAGGTCCTGTGTCGGTTTCTGCAGTACCGCAGCCTGTGAACGTCTATGGTGCCTGGAAGCTGGCTGGCGAGAACATCTCGCGTCTCTTCGCCGATGACACAGGAATCCCAACGATCAGCGTGCGCCCGGGAGCGTTGTTCGGGCCGGGGCGAGACGCTGGCCTGACAGCAACGCCAACGACGGCTCTGAAGCATGTCGCACTGGGGCGGCCATACGAAATTCCGTATCGCAGTCGGCAGGATTACCTGTACTCGCCCGACGTGGGAGCGGCAGTGGGGAACGCCCTGATTGAGCCGTTCGAGGGTTACGCGGCCTTCACGCTTCCGAGCCATACAGTCGAGACGTCGCAATTCGTCAGTGCAATTCAGGCGGCAGCGAGGGAACTCGGAATTGAAGGGCAGTGTTCCGTAACGGCAGGCAGCGACGACGTTCCCTTTATCTGCGACCTGGACTTCACGTCCTTCATTGCAGCGTTTCCAAAAACTCCGCACACACCATTTGAGGTGGCTGTCAGACAGTCACTGGCGACGTTTTGGGATCAGTTGCAGAAACATGGTTCGCTGCCTGGTGTCTCACAATGAGGATGTCCAGACGCCCGAGATTATTGGCACGGTGGGATTGCAAGCCTGCGGATGTAGCTGAGGTCACGCCACTTCTCCGGCGGAGAGCGATCAGCCGATTCGCAGCAGAGACGTTCTACGCAAGCACGCCGTTGACGACGTGGCCGTGGATGTCGGTCAGGCGGTAGTCGCGGCCCTGGAAGCGGAACGTCAGGCCGTCGTGCCGCACACCCATCAGGTGCATGATCGTGGCGTTGAGGTCGTGAACCGGGACGCCGTTCTCGGCGACGTTGTAGCTGAAGTCGTCGGTCGCTCCGTACGTCGTGCCCGATCGAACTCCACCGCCGGCCATCCACATCGTGTAACAGCGAGGGTGGTGATCGCGGCCCGCCTGCGGAGTCTTCCAGTCGCCATGGCCGGCGACGCCGCGTCCAAACTCGCCACCCCAGACGACCAGCGTGTCATCGAGCAGGCCGCGCTGCTTGAGATCCCTGATCAGGGCCGCTGTCGGCTGATCCGTGTCGCGGCAGCGGGCCGGGCACCAGGCGGTCAACTGACGGTGGTGATCCCAGTCCGGATGGAACAGCTGGATGAAACGGACGCCGCGCTCGGCCAGCCGTCGAGCGAGGATGCAGTTGGCCGCGTACGTGCCCGGCTTGGTGACATCGGGTCCGTACAGTTCCAGCGTCTATTGCGACTCGCTGCCGATGTCAGTCAGCT
>JAPOLP010001206.1 GCA_029977045.1 Planctomycetota bacterium | reverse complement strand
TCAGTCGCTCATTCGTGTGCAGCGGTGTCAGGTCGTCGAACGAAACCTTCGCAGTGACCTGGTTCGGATCCTCGCCATTGATCGCTTCGACTCGCAGCAGTGCAAAGTAGCGTTCGTTTTCCTTCGGCGGACGAATCTGACCGGCAACTGTCGCTCCAGTGCGGAGCCCGAAGCGGCGAATCTGGCTCGGCGACACGTAAATGTCGTCCGGGCACGGCAGGTAGTGGTAATCCGGGCTGCGCAGAAAGCCGAAGCCGTCCGGCAGGATTTCGAGAGTACCCTCGCCGAACATCAGCCCGTTCATCCGGGTGCGTTCCTTGAGGATCTTGAAGATCAGGTCCTGCTTCTTCAGGCCGTTATATTCGCTGAGCTGCTCGTCCTCAGCCAGTTCCAGCAACTCGTGCATCGACATGCGCTGCAGTTCGGCGATGTGAACTTCGCCCTGCTTGATCGCTTCGTAACGCTCGTCGGCAGGGAACGTCACCTCTTCATCCGGAATGCCGGCGACTGCTGACGATGCGGCGCTGGCGTCGGACGACGAGGCAGAATCTGAACCAGAGCGTGGCCGATTAGCGTCGGTACGTGACATGGCGGGATACCAGAGATAGATGGGAAAAAAGGACGGGCTTGAGCGAACGCTCGGACGGGGCTGTCGAAAGCCGGTGGCGGGATGTTGTTTTGTGAGAGTCAGACCGGGGTGAGTCAATGAGCCAGTCGGAAATTCACAGTTTTCGCGGCGAGGTGATCAGGACTGGTTCGAGAGTCTGGAACGGACAAACTCAGTCAGTTGCCGGATGGACTCTGCGAGTGAACCAGAGTTGTTAACGACGAAGTCAGCAGCCTTTCGTTTTTCTTCCAGCGGCAGTTGACTGGCTTCGCGACGCTGAAGTTCGCTGGCTGTCCAGTCGCGCTGCTGGCGAATTCGATTCAGTCGGTCATCAACCGGGGTATCAACAAAAACGAGGAAGTCGCAGAGTTGGCTCCAGCCAGCTTCGAGCATCACGGCGGCATCCAGAACAATCAGTTCCGTCGACGTGTCTGCTGATTCGACCTGAGATTGAGCAACTCGGCCAATTTCGGGGTGAACAATGTGTTCCAGCGTCCGGCGGGCTTCATGGTGATGCGGTTCATCGCCAAACACCAATGCGGCCACGCGTTTTCGATCGACCTGATCGCCGTTGAGGATCGCGTCGCCAAAAGCCTGTCGAAGCTGCTGAATTATGTGAGGAAATTTGAGGACCTGATGTCCGATCTGGTCAGCATCGATCACAACGGTTTTGAAGTGATCAGCGAGCCCGTTCGCAACGG
>JAPOLP010000217.1 GCA_029977045.1 Planctomycetota bacterium | reverse complement strand
TGACCGGCTGGGAAGTGACCCAGGACAGTCAGAGAATCCGCAAGTCGTGGGTCGTGAAGAACTTCATGGCTGCGATGAGCTTCTTCGAAAAGGTGGCTGAAGTCTCAGAAGCTGAGGGCCACCATCCGGACCTGCACCTGGAGCGTTACCGGCACGTCACGATCGAACTGTGGACGCACGCCATCGGCGGCCTGTCCGAAAACGACTTCATCTGCGCCGCAAAGATTGATGAACTGCCAATCGAGCTTCAGAGCTGACTCGATATTCCATCCCGACTCTGCAATGGATTTCAGAGGACCCCGAACATGGAACGGAATTCGCTGCCGCGACTGCTTTGCCTGACGGCTCTGTCGACGATCATCGGCTGTGGTCCGATGTGGTATGGCCCACCGCCACCAACCGGCCCAGTCGGACAGAACGCTCCCACACTGGTGCAGCCGACGCCGGTTTCTCCGGGTCCAAGCTGGGCGCCAACGCCGGGTGCATCAGGGGCTCGCGACCTGGGAGCCGTTCCAAACGTCCCTGCTGAAAAAGTCCTCGGCTCAGAAGGGAACAGCGGCGCGTCGTCGTCGACCTGGCACGAAGTTCGCCAGGGCGAGACGCTCGACACGATCGCGAAGAAGTACGGAGTCTCTGTCGAGGCTCTGCGCGATGCGAACTACTTCGAGCCCGGCACGACGGTTTCACCCGACAACCTGGTGCTGATCCCGAAGAAATAGACCCGCTGATGATTAACGCGCGTTCAAGGAAATCCGCTCATGTCTCACGACCGGCTCTGGGCTCCGTGGCGGCTGGCTTATGTTCAAAGCACGGATCCTGCCGACACGCCAAAGCACGACTGCTTCCTGTGCCACTATCGGGACTGTGAGGCAACTGACGATGCGAAGAATCTCGTCGTGCTGCGCGGTGAGCACTGTCTCGTTGTGCTGAACCGGTTTCCGTACAACAACGGCCACCTGCTGATTGCCCCGCGCGAGCACAAGGCGGATCTGCGAGACCTCAACGACGCCGAACTGCTCGAAAGCAACCATCTGCTGCAGAAGATGGTCAGCGTCATCGAGCAGTCGATGAGTCCTGATGGCTTCAACGTCGGGCTGAATCTGGGCCGGGTTGCCGGAGCCGGGCTGCCAGGACACATTCACTGGCACATCGTTCCTCGCTGGAACGGCGACACGAATTTCATGCCCGTGCTCGGCGACACCAAGGTCATCCCGCAGTCGCTCGAAGCACTCTATGAGATCCTGCAGGCCGCTCTGGCCAGCGATACCAACGCAACAGGAACACCCGGACCATGAGCGGCGGCAGCGACAATCGTCCAACGGTCGCGGTCATCGGTGCCAGCCGCGATCGCTCCCGTTTCGGGAACATCTCCGTGCGGGCTCATCTGCAACAGGGCTACCGCGTCTTCCCGATCAATCCGAACGCGGCGGAGATCGAAGGCATCCCGGCGTACGCTTCGCTGTCGAACCTGCCGGTTCAGTCTCTCGACCGAATCACGGTCTACGTGCCACCAGAAACCGGCATCGAACTGCTGGACGAGATCGCCGAGTTCGACGTCGACGAAATCTGGTTCAACCCCGGCAGCGCCGACGCCGATCTGCGAGCACGCGCTGCCGAACTAAGCCTCGACATCATCGAAGCCTGCAGCATCGTCGATCTGGGAGTCAGTCCAGGCTCCGTCTGACAGAATCGACTGATTGACACCGACCAAAAGAAAAACGGCGTCCCAGCCGAAGCCGGGACGCCGTTGTGGCACTTTTTATTGCGGGGCTCAGTTTCCTGAACCACTCAGCGGTACTCTTCTCACCGGCGATTAACCGAGGAGCGAGAGAACCTGCTGTGGCTGCTGGTTGGCGATCGCCAAGACCGAGATGCCAGCCTGGCTGAGAATCTGACCGCGTGTCAGAGCGGCCGTTTCTTCGGCGAAGTCCGTATCCACGATCTGGCTGCGGGCTTCGGAGATGTTTTCCAAGGCGACGCCCAGAGCCGAGATGTTCGTCTCGATGACGTTCTTCTGGATAGCTCCCAGACGGCCTCGCAGAGTCGAGACACGTTCCAGAGCTTCGTCGACGATGGCGACCAGATCAGCACCGGACTGACCGGCTCCGACGTCTAGCAGGCTCTTGCCACCGCCCGAACCCAGCTCGTGCAGCTTGCCGCTGACACCACCCAGGCGAGCCGTGTTGACCGCTTCGATGCCGATGCCGAGCTGACCGGAAGGCGAAACTTCCTGACCAATCTGGAAGGTCGCACCACCACCGGAGATCGTGATCGACGCCGTGTTGCTGGCCGTGTTGGCCGCTTCGGCGAACGAAATCGACGCATCCAGCGAGCTGGTCTTGATCGTCGCCGTCAGACCGCTGGTCTGAGCGGTCAGGCCGTTGATCTGAACGCCAATGTCGGCACCCGCGTCACGGCTGGCAACCGTCGTGCTGTCATCCAGAGTTGTCTGGAACGTACCGTTCAGGACGTTGACTTCGACGAACTGATCGGAGCCGTAGCCAGAGCTGGTCAGAACCAGAGCTCCGCTGCCGGCGTCGACAACACCGTTGGCAAGTCCGCCGCTGTCTGCAACGGTCTCCGAACCGTCACCTTCAGCTGACGCGTTCACGAGAACGTTCACTGAGGAATCTGCATTGAGCAGAGCGACGACATCCGCTGCAGTCGACGTGATGTTCCCATCCGCGTCGGTCGCCAAGGTTACCGTGATATCGTGATCATCGCCTGAGCTGGAGACATTCACTGATAGCGTCTGGCTAGCACCTGCATTGTTGAAGTCGATACGAACTGTTCCGGCACTCGGATCCGTGCGAACGTCGGTGAAGGATACATCGTTGTTCAGCCCGTCGTGGCCATCGGCACAGGTCTGAGCTCAGCTCGAATCTGCGACAAGCGTTGTGCCGGTACCAATATTGGTGGCATCTGTTGTTATGAATTCCGCTGCCCCGCCAGCCGTTTGATCGGCGGCGATTGCATCCACGACATCCTGGAGAGTTGCTCCAGAGGCGATATCAACGGTAACTGTGATGTTGCCATTAGCATCCGTCGCAGCCGATGCGCTCGTCGAACCAGCCGAATTCAGATCGATCGAAAGTGTTCCACCAAGTGTCGCGAAAGCACCCTCCGTCGCCGAAGCTCGACGGTCACTGAATGTAACCGATTCACCATCAACTCCACCGGCAAGGTCCGTCGATGCTGCGGCACCGATGACACCAACTGAGGAGTTATCGGTGACGGTGACGAGACCGTTTGCGGTCGCGTTACCAGTAATTGCTGCCTGGATGTCAGCGAAGGTTGCGATCGAGTTTGTCCCGTCGTCGGCAAGATCGATCTCAATATTGATGTTGCCGCTTCCGTCCGTGGTAATCGCGGAAACAGAAGAGTTGGCGTTGCTGTTTGTGCCATTCGTCAGTGTGATTGACAGTGTGCCACCAAGCGTCGCGTCAGTTCCCTCGTCGGTAGCACCGCGGGCATCGGTGAAAATGATCCCACCACTCGTTGCCGCATTAACACCCAATGAGTTCTTGATCGCATTTGTACTGAGGGTGTATGTACCCGCTTCAGCATCAGTGCTGAGTGTCAGGCCAGCGCCAATTGAAGCTTCAATGCCGGTGACGTCGCTGACCGCGTTGATTGCGTCGCGGACGTTGGCGACCGTGCTGCCAGCGTCGAAGTTGACCACCTGGCTGCCACCAGCACCCAGAAGTTCAAGCGTCGTCGCTTCTGTGATTGCACCACCGGAGTATCGCAGTTCGGCTTTCTCTGCAGCGCTGGTAATTTCAGCGTTGACTGACACCGAGCCGCTCGTGCCGAGCAGGGCTTCGTTGATCTGGAAGTCGCTGAGTTTGGCAGCGTCGGCTGTGCTCGTGCTGGTCGTGAACGACTTCGAGCCGTCGATCAGCTTGTCGCCAGCGAATGTCGTGTTGGCCGAGATACGGTTGATGGCGTTGAGGGCCGCGTCGATCTGCAGCTGGTTCGCCTCGATTTCCGTGTTGGAAAGGGCACCGCTGTTGAGGCCTTCCTGGACCAGACCACGAATCTGGTTCAGCAGGCCACCGATTTCGCCCAGAGCACCGTCAGCAGTGGCGAGCACGTTGCTGGCTCGGTTGCTGTTCTTGATCGACTGCTCGATCGTCGTCACCTGCAGTCGCAGTGACTCGCCAGCGATCAGACCGGAAGGATTGTCCTTGCCGGAGTTGATCTTTGAGCCGGTCGACAACCGCTGCAGAGCGGTGTCCAGACCGGAGTTGGCCTTGTTCAGGTTACGCAGGCCACGGGTTGATGCGACATTGGTGTTGATGCGAGTCATGAGTTTCAGCCTTTCCTAAGGTGACCTGGTTTTGGTTCCCTGGCTCCTCAGAAACCTCCGTAATACACCGCCGGGCGGCGGCTCGAATGTTCCCGTGCCGGGTTGCCTGATCAGTCGAATGACTGCTTGTTGTCAGGCGTCCCGCCGCCGATGGCGGTTTTTGAAGGGCCTCGGACAGTTGATCCTGTGTTCCTGAGAGTCTTGACGTCGGAGCGAAAGGCGTTGCTTTTCCATGGCCTTCAAGTTCCGTCATCTCGAACCAGCGAGCCTGACGTCAGCTCACTGGCGGCACCGAAGAAATCGAAGCGAGATGACTCGTTCGAGACTCTCGGGGCCAGAGGACCGGATCGTGGATCGGGCATCAGTTCCGAGAGACGTGGCCGCGAGGCCGGATGTCGATCGTCACTCGAACGTCGCCGTCATCCTGGTGATCCCTGCCCGTTGCCGTGGGTCTCGTCCGACCTCGTTTCTCTCGTGATGAGTCATTGAGAGACGTCGAACACCGACCTGTGACAAACTGGCATTGCCGGTCCATCGCCAGTCACTATCGGTCAGAAACTTCAGTGCATCCGATGGTTGGCCTGGTAAACGGCGTATTTCAGGAGCCTTTCAGCACGGCCCCTCCAGATGCTCGGGGATTTCCCTCACGGCTTTGCCTCAGAGCAGTCTGCCGCGTCAAGGCAGGAAAAATAACCGCGACGCGGCAGGGAGGCTGACGTCTCAATCGCTGCGGGAACTGCCGCGCCACTGACTTGAGACGAACTGACATTCGAGCCCATCCTGACTGTAGATTTGCGTTCGCAAAACGCACAATCGTCACGTCGGAGAGTGTCCGGATTCGACGCACCAAATAGAAAGCCCTCCGACTGAGCGGAGGGCTGGATTCGATTCAAGTTGGGCCGTCGGAGAACCGCAAGCTCGGATTCCGAATGCCGATCAAGTGGGAACGTCGTGTGAGAAGTTGACGCTGGACTCGATCGAGCTGCGGCCCGCGGCTGAGCTTCAGGGAACTGACCGAAGCGGAAATCCGCAGGTCAGTCCCCCAGCCAGCCGACGAAGCCCTTCGTTACGAAGGCTCGCCGGAAACGGCCTGGCCAGCTTCGGTCTGTGAGCGTTCGCGCTGGATCGCTTCGTAAACCTCGCGGCGATGCACGGGCACTTCCTTGGGAGCATCAATCCCCAGACGTACTTTGTCGCCGCGGATGTCGACCACCGTGATGACGATGTTATCGCCAATGATGATGCTCTCGTCGCGCTGTCTCGATAGAACCAGCATCGGAAGACTCCTTCTCCTGAATAGGACTGCGCCGAGTGCTCTGGCGTTCGCCAGGCGGAAGTTGCTCGACGGCCCTCAATGGGTGACCGTTGGGTGTGACTTCGTGTGTGATCCCTGAGGGTCCTCAGTCCAGGTAACCACGACGGACCAGACGCATCGCTTCCCTGTTCAAGAAAGACGCGTCGAACCCGCACGCGGCAACTGCATGTGTGCGTGTGCGATTGGTAATCGGCCTGCCGCAAGCGCATTCCGTTCTTCGTTCGCCACTTTCCGCCAGACAGAACCGACGCCGTGCCGGCTGTTCCGTTTGTGACGCGCACACCGGCGCGAGGTTTGTCACTGAGCCTCGTTACTCCACGCTGACGCAGTCGAAACTGAAGTCAGACTTCTCGATCTCCCATCAAACGACCGTCTTTGCGCCGGGTGTTCCGGCCCGACTCTGCTGATTGCGGGCTTCGGAGCACGAGGGTAATGTTTCGGGTTCGCCCGGATTTCTCTGTCGATCCGGGCCATCTCCGCTCCCGCCAGCCGTCAGACCCGCATTCGAGGCTGCTTTCATGCTGACTCTGTTGATCGCCGTCGGTTCATTCGTCGGTTACGTCGTCGCCTATCACACCTACGGTCGCTGGATCAGCCGCAAGATTTTCCAGCTCGACGAAAACGCCGTCGTGCCCAGCCACGAGCTGCGTGACGATGTCGACTTCGTTCCGACGAAGCGGCAGGTCATCTTCGGACACCACTTCACGAGCATCGCCGGCACCGGCCCGATTGTCGGCCCCGCCATCGCCGTCTTCTGGGGCTGGCTCCCTGCCGTGCTCTGGGTCTTCCTCGGCTCAATCTTCATCGGAGCCGTTCACGATCTGAATGCCCTCGTCATCTCGCTCCGTAATCGCGGTCAGACCGTCGGTGAGATTGCCGGCCGTCTGATCTCTCGTCGTGCCCGGCTGCTGTTTCTCACGATCCTGTTTATGGCGCTGACCGTCGTCCTGGCCATCTTCGGTCTCGTTATCGCGAAGATCTTCACGATGTATCCGCAGAGCGTTCTGCCGGCGTGGATCTCGCTGCCGCTGGCGATGTGCATCGGAATGCTGGTCTATCGCAAAGGCGTCGGCCTGATGATCCCGTCGCTGGTTGCACTCGCCATCGTCTACTTCGCCGTCTGGCTGGGGGCTTATCACCTGCCGGTCGATATTTCGAGCTGGTTTGAAGGGCGACCGGCCACCAGCGTGCTCAACGTAACAACGGCCTGGACCGGAGTGCTGCTCGTTTACTGCTTCTTCGCGTCCGTGCTGCCCGTCTGGCTGATGCTGCAGCCGCGTGACTACATCAACTCGCACCAGCTTGTCGTCGCACTCGGTTTGCTGCTCCTCGGAGTTCTCGTTGCGGGCCTGACCGGCAAGGCCGACCTCGCGTCCGCCGCTCCGGCGATTTCGACAAACGTGCCCGCCGATGCTCCGCCGCTGATGCCGTTTCTGTTCATCACGATCGCCTGCGGAGCCTGCAGCGGGTTCCATTGTCTGGTGAGCAGCGGAACAACCAGCAAGCAGCTCGAAAAGGAAACCGACGCGCAGTACGTCGCTTACGGCTCGATGCTGCTGGAAGGCGGACTGGCTGTCATGGTGATCCTCGCCTGCTGTGCCGGGCTGGGAATGGGCGTTGAGACGGCAACCGGCGAAACGCTGACCGGCAGCGCCGCCTGGGAAGCTCGATACAACGTCGGCGACGGCTGGTCGAAGTTCGGACTGGCTCAGACCGTCAGCGCCTTTGTCGACGGTGGAGCCAATTTCCTGACCGCGATCGGAATCGACCGACCGCTGGGTGTCGGCATCATCGCGGTGCTGGTCGCCTGCTTTGCCGCGACGACACTCGACAGTGCCACCCGGCTGCAGCGGTACGTGATTCAGGAACTGGCCGATTCACTGCGTATCAAGCCGCTTGAAAACAAGTACGCCGCGACGCTGCTTGCCGTCGTCCTCGCTGGCATCGTTGCTCTAATGCCCGGCGGTCAGAACCTGCCACCTGGAACCGGCGGCCTGATTCTGTGGCCGCTGTTTGGAGCGACCAACCAGCTGCTTGCGGGCCTGGCCTTCATGGTAGGCGTCTTCTACCTGTGGCGTCGGAACCGACCGATCTGGTTCGCCGCGATCCCGATGGTCTTCATGCTGATCATGCCCGCCTGGGCTCTACTCTGGCAGATGTTCAACTCGACGTCCGGCTGGTGGGCCGGCCCGGAAGCGAAGCAGAACATGCTGCTGTTTTCCGTCGGCGTCGCGATTCTCGCTCTGCAGGTCTGGATGACGGTCGAAGGACTACTGCTGCTGCCTCGCGTGCGAGGCATTCTCGAAGAGGCACTGCCGCCACTGAACCGCCCGTCGTTCGCTGGAGCCGATGCTGACTCAGCTGGCCCAAACTGCTGAAACCCGCTCACTAGAAGAACCCGACGCTTGATTCTCTGAGGACGTCCGCCATGAGACCCGTCATCGCTGTTATTGCCTGCCTCTTTGTGTCCTCGATCTCCGCAGCGGCAGACGAACGAGCGGTTGCTCCCGGCTTTGTTTCGCTGTTCAACGGCAGGGACTTCTCCGGCTGGAAAGTTCCCGAGGGCGACAACGGGCACTGGAAGATCATAGACGGCGTCATTGATTACGACGCGAGCAGCGAAGCACCAGACGACAAGAACCTGTGGTCCGCAAAGGAGTACGGCGACTTCGTCCTGAAGGTCGACT
>JAPOLP010000609.1 GCA_029977045.1 Planctomycetota bacterium | reverse complement strand
GCCTAACGGACCGGCTCACCTCGTATGCTGACAAGCACGGTCGCGAGGACTGAACGGAATGAATTCCGTTCTACGGTTGGTCAATCTGCTGCTGACGCCGCGAACAATCGCGTTCACCTTTTGTGAAGAGACGGTTAAGTTCCCGCGACAGATTCGCGAGGACTCCTGATGAATATGCTTGCGGCAGAAACTGCCGGACTTTCAGCAACGATGGCGATGACCCTGTTCGGGGGGCTGGCTCTGTTCCTGTTTGGAATGGACCAGATGACCGGAACTCTGAAGGTCATCGCTGGCGAGCGGATGAAGTCGCTGCTCGAGAAACTCACGGCGAACCGGTTCACGGGCGTCCTGGCCGGGGCCTTCGTCACTTCGATCATTCAGTCATCGTCCGTCACGACGGTGCTGGTCGTCGGGTTCGTCTCTGCCGGGCTGATGTCGCTGTCACAGGCAATCGGCGTGATCATGGGCGCCGAGATCGGCACGACGATCACCGCTCAAATCATTGCCTTTAAGGTGACGAAGGCTGCGCTTGCACTGGTGGCGTTCGGCTTTGCATTGCAGTTTCTAGCCAGAAAAGAACGGCTGCGGCAGTACGGAGCAATGATCTTCGGATTCGGTCTGCTGTTCTTTGGCATGAATCTGATGAGCGATGCGACAGCGCCACTGCGCGACTTTCCGCCGTTTGTCGAAGCGGCCCAAAGGCTCGACAACCCGCTGCTTGGCGTGCTGCTTTCCGCCGCGTTTACAGCGGTAATTCAGAGTTCGTCAGCGACCACCGTTTTGATTATCGTGCTCGCCGGCCAGCAACTGATCACGTTGGACCAGGCGATTCCGCTCGTGTTCGGTGCGAATATCGGCACCTGCGTGACAGCCCTGCTGGCGTCGATTGGCAAGCCTCGGGAGGCGATACGAGCTGCCTGCGTTCACGTCACGTTTAACACACTCGGTGTTCTGCTGTGGATCGGCTTTGTCGACCGTCTTGCGTGGATCGTTGAGCAACTGGCCGACGATGTTTCGCGACAGATCGCCGATGCTCACACGATTTTCAACGTCGCAAACACGGCGCTCTTCATCTGGTTCGTCACTCCGCTCGCCCGCTTTGTTATCTGGCTTGTCCCTGACCGGTCGGAATTGCCGTCCGAAACCGCTCAGCCAAAATACCTTGACGAGATTCTGCTCCAGACTCCGAGCCTTGCGATCGACTCAGTTCGCCGCGAACTGGGCCGGCTCGGAGTCGCCGCGCTGCATATGGTTCGAGGGGGCCTGTCGACGGTTCTGAATGGTGACGCCGAAGCACTCAAGCATCTTGAGGAACTCGACGACGACATCGACTCGCTGCACGGTGCGATCGTGACCTACCTCGGCCAGCTTTCGCAGCAGTCACTGACAGACAGTCAGACGCAGCGAGTGCATGACTACCTGCTGGCAGCGAACTACTTTGAAAACATCGGCGACCTGATCGAGACTCACCTGGTCCTCGCGGGGCGGCAGCGGCTGAAGTCAGGACTCAAGATCAGTCCGGAGACGGAAGAAGTACTCACGGCGATTCATCACGAGGTCTGTTGGGCCGTCGAGCACGCCGTCCGGGCACTTACCGATCAGGACGTTGAAGTCGCGCTCGACGTGACTGAGGCGAAGTCAGAGGTCAATCGTCTGGTTGCCATCGCCGAAGACCACCTGTCAAAACGTCTGGCCGCGACGGCTCCCAACCGACTGGTCGCTTACCGGCTGGAGTCAGAGATCATGGAGTACCTGAAGCGGATGTACTACTTCGCAAAGCGAGTTGCCCGACTGGCGGCTCAGAACGGCGATCGCGAACTGGTTGCGGCTTCGGATGAGCAGCCCGCCACAGCGGAAGCAGGCGGAGCTACCCAAGAGAACGCCCCGGCGGTGGACGCTCCCACGCAATCGTGACTCCACTCGGATCGGGTTTTCTGCCACCGGCGGCTACCTGGGGCGAGCAGCAGCGAACTCAGCGTGACCAATGACGCACACATGCTGTGCGGAACCGTCGGACGCTTCGTTCTCCGGCGCAGAAGCTCCGTCGCTACAACTGCTACAGAGCCATCGTTGCGGACAACAACAGAGCCAGCAGGAAGACGATCGCGGCCAGCGTGTACTCAATCGGATGGTGATGATGGATGGCGGTCATGGCTTTACCTCCCGATCTGCAAGGAACAGGTCGAGTGTGATGCGAGTGCCGTGCCAGTCACCAGGCCGGCATGGGAATTGCCAGATTCCACTGTCGTTTTCCGAGCGGTTGTGTCACGCAGTTAAGACCTCGAAAGCGGAAAGGGATGACCATGTCGATGAGCCTGCTGGAAGCTGGTGACCGTCTGCTGGTCGTGCATCGCCGCCTCTTTGAACGAGACGATGCCCGGTTTTTCCTCGGCGAAGTCGAGGCTTACGAAGCGGGCATCGTTCGCGTGACCGGTTACTCGTTTATCCGGGACACGGTCGATGGCACGGTTTGCCGCAAGCATGAACCGCGAACGAAGCTGCTGTCGCTGACGTCAGGAACGCTGCTGGTCTATGTCCTGCCTCGCAGCGTCGATCTGGAACACACTCAGCTTCACTGGGAAGCCGCCGACATCCGGCTGACCGACGGCCACCAGTTCACAATGAATCTTTCCGAGTGGTCACGCCATTCGATCTGAGGAAACAGATCGCGACCACCCGTACGGCGTCGAACGGAATCGCAGAGACCACTGAAACAAGGAGAGTCGCCATGAACGCTGCAAACCATCCTTTTCCGCACCTGAAGCGGATTCTGCATCCCACTGACCTGAGCCCGGACAGCCACGGAGCCTTTGCTCATGCGTTGAAGCTTGCCGTCGCGACTCGCGCCGAACTCGACATTGTGCATATCGAGTCGCATCCGAATCCGTCGGACCTCGAACGATTCCCGTCAGTAACTCGAACACTGATCAACTGGGGCGTTCTGCCGGAGGACGCGTCGCAGCACGATCTGGCTGCGCTCGGCATCACCATTCGCAAGCTGTGCATCCGCGACGCCGATCCGGAACTCGGAATCCTGCACTACCTGGCCGATCATCAGGAAGATCTGATCGTCCTGTCGACGCATCAGCGTCACGGCATCGACCGCTGGTTCCATCCTGAGATCGCAACGCGCGTCGCATTGAGGTCACACGCCGCCACGCTGTTTGTCCCGGCGAAGTGCTCCGGCTTTGTCGATTCAAACACCGGCAGCACGTCGCTGCGGCGAGTCGTCATTCCGGTCGACAATGTTCCGTCGCCGCAGACGGCCCTCAATCTGACGGCGGAAATGCTGCGAGCGCTGCCGAACGCCAACGCTGCTCCCGAGCTGACCGTCATGCACGTCGGTCCGCAACCAATGACGCGGCCCGACATCGCCTATCCACAGGATGACGGCTGGGCCTGGAACTGGCTGGCCCGAGGCGAAGACGTCGTCGACGACATTCTCGACGTTGCCGACCAGAAGTCTGCCGACCTGATCGCGATGACGACGCAGGGACATACGTGCTGGAAGGACATCCTGTCCGGCTGCACGACGGAGAACGTCGTTCACGATGCCCCATGTCCGGTGCTCGCGGTTTACTCGTTCGAATCCAGCTTCAAAGGTTACGTCGAATCCCCAACGACCGGCTGTCAGGAAGAACCAGAACGAGTCGCCTCGTAGTCGTTCTTTGGAATAGTTCCATCAAAGTGGCGCCGCACTCAGTGCGGCCTGTCTTGATTCCTGCCTGTTCGAGTTTTGGTCAGCAGATCCGAGGCAGCAGGACGCCGGACGGCTCGTCAAGCGGCAGTTCCCGCCCGAGAGCACGAACGATTGTCACCGGCGAAATCTTCTTCTCGGCGACTCGCCCAATCACCGCTGCAGCCGCCGAGACAGGTGAGCGTTTCAGAGCGTCAACTGCAGCTTCACCCGATCCCGCCGGTACGGCGACGAGCATTGTTCCTTCGTTAGCGATGTGCAGCGGGTCGAGCCCCAGCAGTTCGCACGTTCCGCGAACTTCGGGCGTCAGGGGGACCGCTGCCTCGTCGATCGTCAGTGTGAGTTCGCAGGCTGCAGCCCACTCATGCAGAACCGCCGTCACGCCGCCGCGAGTCGCGTCCCGCATCGCCCGTACCGGGATCGCCGCATCACACAGAGTCTGCACCGGGCCGCGCAGGGAGGCACAATCGGTTTCCGGTGGTGGCGTCAGTCCGAGTTGCTCGCGGGCGGCCAGAATTGCAATGCCGTGTCGCCCGATCGGCCCGCTGACGATCAACTCATCGCCAGGCTGCAGCGTTTCCGGTCCTGGCGGTAGAGGTTCGAGCACGCGGCCGATGCCGGTCGTGTTGAGAAACAATCCGTCTGCAGCTCGGCGAGGCACGACTTTGGTGTCGCCGGTCACGACTTGAACTCT
>JAPOLP010001139.1 GCA_029977045.1 Planctomycetota bacterium | reverse complement strand
TAGGTGATGTCCTTGCCGATAAAGTGGTGAACCTCGCAGTCCGAGTTTCTCCACCACTTATCAAAATCCTCGCCGTTCTGATCGCACCACTGCTTCGTCGACGCCATGTAGCCGATCGGAGCGTCAAACCAGACGTACCAACCATTTCCTTTGAAGTCGGGAATCTCAAATCCGAAATAGGGCATTGGGCGAGAGACGTCCCAATCCCGCAATGGCCCGCCTAAGAATTGCCCCTTAAGATTGTTGGCTACCTCTGGCTGCAGGTGTTTGCCAGACTGCGACCACTCATCAAGAAAGTCGTGGAGCTGCTCAAGCTCAATGAGCGCGTGTGGCACTCGTTTCGTGACTGGCGTTGCACCCGAAACGATGCTCTTTGGATCGATCAGTTCCGCTGGCGAGTAAGTTGCCCCGCACTTGCTGCAATTGTCGCCTGGTTGATTCGTTGCCTGGCACTCAGGGCACGTTCCGCGAACGAAGCGATCGGCGAGAAAGAGATCGGCACCGGGATCGTAGAGGTCGTTTCGGTCCTCTTCCTTCACCAGTCCCGCTTTGCGAATCGACGCCCAGATCTCGTTGCAAAGCTCGCGATTCTCCGGACTGTTCGTCGAACCGTAGTTATCGAACTCGACGCCGAACGCCGCGAAGTCGCGCTGGTGAGCTTCGCTCATTTCGGCGATGACTTCTTCCTCGCTGCGGCCTTCGTTGCGAGCCCGGATCATGATCGCCGTGCCGTGGGTGTCGTCGGCGCAGAAGAACCGGCACTCGTGCCCGCGCAGCTTCTGAAACCGTACCCAGATGTCCGTCTGGATGTACTCGACGAGGTGCCCGATATGGATATGCCCGTTGGCATACGGCAGGGCGGCAGTCACAAGAATCTGACGCTGGCTCATTTCAGCTCCGGTTCTCTGATGCGGCAATTCGTGGGCGAGGCCAGCCTGAAGGAATGAGAGTTTTCGACCGCTTGGGTTTGGAATTGAACCACAGAGGCACAGAGATCACAGAGGATGCAATCTTTGGTCTTTCTCTGTGACCTCTGTGTCTCTGTGGTAAATCAATTGAGCGGAAGGTGGCTTAACCGAAGTACTCGACCGCGTTGCGGAACAACTTCAGGCCGGCGCCTTCGCCTCGCAGCTTTCGGCGAGTCCATTCCGGATGCTGCGTCGCGTGGATAAAGCGTTCGGGGTGCGGCATCAGACCCAGGACTCGGCCCGTGGGATCGCTCAGGCCGGCGATATTCGCGAACGCTCCGTTGGGGTTGTCCGGATAGCCGATCTCGGTCGTCAGCCACTGCTGCGGATCGCTGCTGACGTCGCCGTCGACCGGTCTATAGCAAACGGCGATCTGGCCGTTCGCCTTCCAGGTTTCCAGGATCGCCGGGTCCTTGACGACCAGCCGGCCTTCCGCGTGAGCGATCGGGACTTCAAAGTCGTCGATGCCTCGCAGGAAGACGTTGTTCGGATTCAGCGTCGCCAGCCGCACCCACAGCGAGGTGTACTGGCCGTTGTCGTTCCAGGTGAGCGTCGCGTCGCGGCCTGCTTCCTCGTGAGTCGCCAGGCCTTCCGCTCCGCCCGGCAGGATGCCCGACTTCAGCAGGACCTGGAATCCGTTGCAGATGCCCAGACACAGCTTGTCGGCAGTCAGGAACTCGCCGATCGCGTCAGCCAGCTGACCTCGGAGATGGCTCGAAAAGATCACGCCGGCCCCGATGTCGTCGCCGTAGCTGAAACCGCCAGGAATGCAAAGCACCTGAAAATCAGCCAGCAGGCCGGGGTTTTCCAGCACGCGCAGGAGATGCACACGTTCGGCCTGTGCGCCGCAGAGTTCAAAGGCGTGAGCCGTCTCGGGATCACAGTTCGTGCCCGGAGCCCGCAGCACGCACACACGGGGAGTCGCCATCAGAAACGCTCGATTTCCGCTCAATCAGTCAGTTTCGAGGCCGCCCGTCAGGCCGAGCGGCTCACAGAGAGCGGCATCCTATTGGTCCCCGGAAAGCCAGAGAAGTCGCCCGGACGGTTTTTCGAG
>JAPOLP010000382.1 GCA_029977045.1 Planctomycetota bacterium | reverse complement strand
GCCGAGCTTCTTCTGCAGACGCTGCGTGTCGTCGCTGACCAGGTCGAGAATGCTGCGCCGCCGCTGCCACTCGACGGACTGCCGGGCCTTCTGGTCGTCAGTCGGCTCGAAGAAAAGCCGCTGAAACAGAGCTGCCGGATCGTTCTCGGGTGCGAGCGGCACGCCCTGGCGATTGAACGACAGCGTACCGAGAACCTGGCTGCCGAAGCCGGTGCCCTTCCGCACGGACATCTGCAGCGACGGAAACCGCGTGTGCTGGCCGGCGACTTCTGCGGCCAGCTGATCGACCGAGATGCTCTGACGCTCGTCCATCGGAACGCCGGTCGCAAACGGGTACGTCCCGCGATGCCCACCGCCGTGTTCGAGATACGTGCCGGACAGCACCGTGAAGTTGCCTCGGTGCTTATCGAGCGGTCGCAGAATACGCGTCGTCGTGAAGTCCGGCCCGGCATCCTGCGGAAAGAACTGCCGCACGTTCATTCCCATGCCGAGATAGAAGATGCCGAACCTCGGCACCGGCTGCGGCTCGGGCAGAGCAAACGCCGAACTGGGCATCATCGCTTCGAGATACGGCAGCGCGAGCGCCGCCCCAACGCCTCGCAGGACATGCCGTCTGTGGATCAGAGTCTTCTTCTGCATGGGATTCTGCTTTGTGGGCGTATGACGGTCGGAGGTTCGTGTCTTTTCACAGAATGATGAGTCACAAAATCACTCCGGCTTCATGATTCTGTGACTGATGATTTTGTGAGCGTTTCTACTTTGTCTGGAAGGCGTCGGTTTGGACGAGGGCCTGGATGACGGCTTCGATCGTGTTTCTGTTCTCGTCGGCCTGGCTGGTGACGGATTCGATTTCTGGTCGGTCTCGCGGTTCGACCGGGCGACCGGTTGCGTACACGAAGAGTTTCTCAGCGAACGCGCGGCGGAAGCGATCTTTCTGTCTCAGCAGGATCGACTTGAACTCGGCGAATGACTCGAACGATTCGCCGTTGGGCAACATTCCAGAGACGACGATTGGCGGTGTGTTTTCGCCGCGGAAGTCCTCGCCATTCTGTCGAGTTCGCCAGGCACCGGTGGCGTCGAAGTTTTCGAGTGCCAGACCGTACGGATCGATGCCTCGATGGCAGTTCGCGCAGGCTTCAATCTGCTGATGCTGCAGCAGCCGCTCGCGAACGGTCAGACGTTCGCCTTCGATGTTCGGTTCGATTTCCCCGGCGTTGGGCGGCGGCGGAGCGGGCGGGTCGTTGAAGAGGACCTCGCGGATGTAGACGCCGCGTGTCACTGGTTTCGTGCGGATTCCGTCCGAGCCCAGCAGGTGCACTCCTGCCTGGCCAAGCAGTCCGCCACGTGGCGACTCAGCGGGTAACGGCACGCGGCGGAACTCGTCACCTTTGACCGGCGGCAGTCCGTAAAAGCCGGCCAGCCGTTCGTTGGCCATGACGAAGTCAGAATCGAGGAACTCAAAGATGCTGAGCTGCTTCGTCAGAACTTCGCGGAAGAACGACTTCGTTTCGCCGACCATGTCGTCGCGCAGTCGGGGATCGAAGCCGCGATAGATGCGGCTGTCCGGCGTGAAGTTCAGGAATTCGCTGGTCCGCAGCCACTGAGCCGCAAAGCCGCCGGTCAGAGCGATCGCTTTCTCGTCGGCGAGCATTCGCGTGACCTGCTGCCGCAGAACGTCGGGCTTTCGCAGCGCCTTCAACCCGGCGAGTGCAAACAGTTCGTCGTCCGGCATACTCGACCACAGGAAGTACGACAGCCGCGACGCCAGTTCGTAATCGTTGAGGTGGCGTGTTGTTGAGGCATCACCGGGTTCGAGCAGGTAGAGGAAGTCCGGCGACGTCAGCACGTAAGTCAGGCCGACTTCGATGGCTTCCTTGAACGGCGTACCGCTGTTGAGCTCGCCGGACACGAACGCGGCAACGCGGTCAACTTCGTGATCCTCGACCGGGCGGCGAAAGGCTCGCGGCAGCAGACGGGCGAAGATCTCGCGAGCGTATTCGTGTGGCGAGTCGGACTCGTTGCCTTTGAACAGCAGGTTCGTGTGACTGGCCGGCGGCCACGCGTCGTACAGCGGACCTTCGACTTCCATCCAGTCGAGGTACAGCTTCGGGTACTTGCTGAGGTCGAGCAGTGCTTTCGTTGGCTGCGTGTAGTCGACATACCCCTCGGCCAGCATCCGGGCCTGAATCCGCAGTCCGGTCGCAAAGTCGCCGGCTTTGGCAGCGGCCTCGGCGGCTTTGGCCATTTCCGAGTGCCCCGGAATGCCTTGGCGGAAACCGCTCGGACCATTCAGAAGGCCGATCGAGAAATACGGCGCCGGCGTGATGTCACCGAGCGCGACGAATGGCATGGTTACTGAGTACGTCTGAGGCGACTCGGCAACTTCAAGTTCCATGAGCCGCGGTTCCCGTCCCTGAACGCGGTCGACATACATTGTGACCGGGACGTTCTTGCCGGCGCGATCGGCGGACGCGCGAACGCGAATCGTGTACCGGCCAGCCGTCGGAAAAATCGCCGTGTTGCCCTGATAGTCGAGCTGGTCGCGAACACGCGTCGAACCGGAGACGATCTCGATGTCGTTCTCGCGTTCGCGGACTGTCGGCGAAGTCAGCACGTACGCGGTGTTGCCGAGACTCGTTTTCTCGAACTCGAAGTGAGCGACCTTGGTCGGAAACTCGGGCGGGCCATCGACCATGACTCGCGACGCGATGTCCTGTGCGACGCGGTAGTAGTTGTCGAGCAGCGACGGGTCGAGCATCAGCGTCGAGCCGACCTTGTCGAAGCCGTCGTACGTCGCGTCGGGCGGCAGCAGCTCGGCGGGACTTTCGCCCGGAAGGAACTCGATCTTCAGCAGGTCGCGAATTGTGTTCGCGTACTCGGTCCGGTTCAGCCGCCGCAGGAGGACGCGTCCGCCAGAGCTGATCGCTCGCTGCTGAGCGGCCCGCAACTCACCGGCGATCCAGCCAACCACGCGAGCGTGCTGTTTTGGATCCGGACGCGGTTCGCCTTCAGGCGGCATCTCGCCGAGGTTGAGGTTGTCCATCACCTCGATCCAGATGCCGGTCGTTCGCGCTGTATCGAAGTCCGGCGTCAGCTCGTCGAGCCGGAGGTCGCCTTCGTGTTTCCTTTCTCCGTGGCAGCGCTCGCAGTGTTGCTTAAGAAACGGACGGACGACCGTGTTCCACGAGTCTGCATCGTCGGCCCGTAACGGCAGCGAGAACGTTGCGAGCAGCAACGCTGAGGTCACTCGAATGAGTAGTCGGCGACTGAGCGACATGGCGACCGGAGATTGCAGGCTGACTGACGTGCCAGAGTGGTTTCGCGGGCGATTGTTCAGCCGGTCGGTCGCGAAGGCAAGCGCTACCGCAACCAGCGGGGGGCGATCTGGTCGGGTTCGTCGGCGGTGCTCAGCCAGTGCAGCAGTCGGTCTTTCAATTCGTAGACTATCTGCTGGTGATCGGGGCTCTTGGCAAGGTTGATCTCTTCGCCGGGATCGTTCTGCAGGTCGTAAAGTTCTTCGCCGTTGCCTGGGTAATAGTTGAGCTTCCAGCGACGGGTGCGAACCATCTTGGCGTCAGGATGACGGACGCCTTTGATGCCTTCGCCTTTAATGAACTCGAAGTCCAGGTTGCCACTGGTGATCACTTCGGGGATGACGTTCTCGCTGAAGACGCACTCTCGCGGCGAGTAGCGGCGATCGGAGTCGGTGATGAGCGGGACCAGACTGCGGCCCTGGTTCTCGTACGGCTCATCGAGTCCCGCGAGTTCAAACAGCGTCGGCAGGACGTCGACTGCTTCGACCAGTTCGTCGTGCTGGCCGGGTCGGACCGAGCGGGGATACCAGACAATCAGCGGCACGCGGACCGAGGATTCGAAGAAGCAGTTCTTGCCCTGCAGTCCGTGTTCGAGAAGCTGATCGCCGTGGTCGGAGCTGAAAACAATGATCGTGTTGTTCGCGACGCCAGCGTCCTGCAGCGTCTGCATGATGAGGCCGATCTCGCGGTCGATGTGCGAGATGGCTCCGTAATACGAACGGTACATCCACTGCAGCCGCTCGCGCTCGGTATCGTAAACCGGTCGGCCGCGCAGGATCAGCAGTCGCAATGGCAACGGCAGCTTCTGAATCTCGGCCAGCGTCGTGGCTTTCGGCAGTGGAATGTCGACGTCGTCGTACATCGCGTCGAACGGCTCAGGCACTTCAAACGGCGAGTGCGGTTTCCAGAACGAGCTGAAGACGAAGAACGGTTTGTCGTCATCGGCAAGCTGGCGGATGTAGTGACGGGTGCGTTCGCCAGCCCAGGTCGTCTCGGAGTACCGCTGGTCGATTGCCTGGCGATACGGGTTCCGGCCCGGCGGGATGTTCTTCGCGAGAGCCCGGTAGTCGACGTCACGCTGTGGATCGTTCGCCTTTCGCCACGCGACGTAGTCCGAGTACTGATCGAGCGGTCCGACGGCATCGTGCAGCTCGACGAAATCAAACCCCGTCCGCTTCGCTTCCTGAGCCGTCGGCGGGTAGTAGTGCAGCTTGCCGACCGACGCCGTCGAGTAGCCAGCCTGTTTCAGACGAGCCTGCATCAGAACTTCGCCACGATCAAGCGGCGTGTAGTTCACTCGGTTGCGGTGCGAGTGCGGATAGCGACCGGTAAAGAAGCTGACTCGCGATGGCACGCAGACGGGAGCCTGCACAAAGCAGTGAGTGAAGTTCGCGCTGGCCCTTGCCAGCCGGTCAAGTTCTGGTGTCTTGATCAGCGAGTTGCCGTTCGCCCCCAGACAGTCCCAGCGATGCTGGTCCGTCATGATGAAGAGAATGTTCGGTCGGGAATCGCGAGACTTGTCCGTGTCCTCTGACCAGGCAGCTCGGCATACCAGCAGAACGAGGACGACGACTTGAACAGCAAACGTCTTCATTTAGGGGCCTCTCCGTCGTCTAAAACGTCATCCGGCCGGGCAACCAAACCGTTTCAGACCGGCAGCGGCAGGCTGACTTCGGAGCCGGAGGCGACGGAGATCTGACCGGCTTCCAGGATCTCCTGGACATCGCGGCAGACGCGGTCCTGGCAGAGTGACAGGAAGGGCTCGCCAGTACGGATACCGTGCAGGAAGTGCGAGGCGGAATCGGTCAGGTGCGGAGCTGCTGGCGGGACGTCGACTTCCTGGCCGTCGGGGTGCTCTTCGGTGGCAAGGAATAGCTTTCCGCCGACGCGGGGTTCGAGCAGCAGAGTGCCTCGCGTTCCATAAAACGCCGTCGTGTAAGCTGTCAGGTTGCCGATCTGCGTCCATGAGCCTTCGGCGGTCGCCATGCCTCGCGGGTACGTCATCACGAGCATCGCGTTGTCTTCGACGGTGATGTTTTCCTTGCAGAAGCGGCCCGTGATGCCCGTGACGCGGCTTGGCATGCCCATGACAGCTCTTGCCAGAACTGCTCCATAACAGCAGTAGTCCATCAGGGCACCGCCTCCATTGAGCTGCTCATCGAAGAGCCACTCACAGAACTGCGGTGAGCATCCGAGTTCCGCCGGCCCGGCGTGAGCGGCTCGATACTTGACCTGCCAGACATCACCGATCGCACCATCCGCTGCGAGTCGCAACGCGTGCTGGAGCTGCGGCCACCAGGCGAACGGCCAGTTGACCATCACTCGGACGTCGTTCTGGCGAGCCTCAGCCAGCAGCCCGTCAGCTTCGTGCAGCGAACTGGCCATCGGCTTCTCGATAAGAACGTGCTTGCCTGACGCAGCGGCTTCGGCAGCGTACTGCGCGCCTTCAGAGTTGCTCGAAAAAACATAGACCGCGTCGACTTCGGCTGAGTCGAGCAGCCCGAATGGGTCGCTCATGACCGGGCGATTGAACAGAGCAGCAAACTTCGACTGCAGCTCTTCGTCGAAATCCGCGGCAGCAACAAGTTCGGCGTCGTCGCGAGCGACCAGCGTTTCGAGATTGCTCCACACATGATCGTGCGAGAGGCCGAGGACTCCGATGCG
>JAPOLP010000558.1 GCA_029977045.1 Planctomycetota bacterium | reverse complement strand
AGATTGAATCGAAGCCCAGTTCCTTCGTCTTCTGAATCCCCCAGGCGGTATCGCGGCCAGCCTGAGCCCAGGCGGAATTGATCAGTCCAAGTTTCATGGCGGTGCTCCTGCGGTAGTGAGGTTCAATCAGAAGAAAAACGACGAGGCCGCGTGTGTTTAGTTGTAGTCCGGTTTCTCCGAAACCGGAATGACGCCGGAGAAAGGCCGCTAGCCTTCAGTCGAGAATCATCGCAGACAGACGCACGAATGATTGCTGGTTCGTGGAAGCCAGTTGCAGGCTCGCCGGAACCAGCTGCGACTGAGCATGTTTCGGAGAAACCTGCCTACGGTTCGGTGAGCCAGACTGGCGCGGAGGCCTGCATCTTGCCGAAGAAGTGTGATGCACTCCGCGCAGACGTCAGGACCGGTGTATCTCGACCTGGTCGACGATGGACTTCGCGGCTGATAAAACGGCAGCAGGGACGCAGCTGGATGATTATTCGTATGAGCAACCTGAAGGTTCGACAGAAAGTCGGCAAGTATCGCATCGAACGGCGGCTGGGAGCCGGCGGGTTCGCGAACGTCTACGCGGCCATGGACACGATCGAGGGCATTCGCGTGGCTCTCAAGGTGCCGCACGCGGCGGTCGTCGATGACAACGTGCTGAAGGACTTCCGCAATGAAGTCCGTCTCGCGGCACGGCTCGAACACCCGAACATTCTGCCGCTGCGCTATGCTGGGTTCGTCGAAGAGAAATTCGTAATCGTCTTCCAGCTCGGCGAAACAACACTGTCAGACCGGATCGCCCGGCGGCTGTCGCTGCAGTCAATTCTCGACTACGGGCAGCAGATGCTCGAAGCGACCGCGTACGCTCACCGGTCGAAGATCATTCACTGCGACATCAAGCCCGAGAATTTCATCCTGTTCGAGGGAAATCGGCTCAAGCTGGCGGACTTCGGAATCGCCAAGGTCGCTCAGAAGACCGTTCGCGGGGCGGGTACGGGCACGATCGGCTACATGGCTCCCGAGCAGGCGATGGGCAAGCCGTCGTTCCGCTCGGACGTGTTCTCGCTGGGGCTGATCCTGTGCCGGATGCTGACCGGGCACTGGCCCGAGTATCCGTACGAGTGGCCGCCGAAGGGCGTCAGCCGGATGCGAAGCCGCGTCCATGCGGATATGGTCGACGTCATTCGCCGCGCGATGGACCCCAATCCGAGGAAGCGGTTCCGCGATGCGGACCAGATGCTGGACGCTTTCCTGAAAGCCCGCCGCAAAACTGATCGGCTGCTGGCGAGTCGTCGGAAAAAGAAGACGACCCGACGAGCTGCCTGACCTGACGTTTGAACTATGACGACCTGCAGCCCCGACAGCCCGACTCTACTGCTGGCACGCGACTCGGACGAAGTCGTGTCGGGGACTTTTGCCGGCCTGCAGATTGCCGCCTGGTCGCGAGCCAAACCCGGTCGCGAGTCGCCCAACGAAGATTCCGCAGCGGTGATTCCCGTCGACGACCAATCAGCGGTGATGATCGTCGCTGACGGTCTGGGCGGCCTGCGCGGCGGCCATCAGGCCTCCAACCTGGCAGTACGACTGGTTGCCGATTCCATCTTCGCGGCGCGAGACACCCGACTGCCGTTGCGGGCACTGATCCTTGACGGTCTGGAACGAGCCAACCAGGCGATCAAAGATCTGGGCATTGGAGCGGCAACGACGATTGCCGCGGTCGAATGGCGTAACGGCGAAATTCGCCCGTATCACGTTGGAGATTCGATGGTCATGACCACTGGCCAGCGCGGACGTCTGCGGATGCAGACCGTCTCGCACTCGCCGGTCGGATTCGCCGTCGAGTACGGGCTGCTCAACGAGTTGGAAGCGATGCATCACGAGGAGCGGCATCTGGTCTCGAACGTCGTCGGTACAGACGACATGCGGATCGAACTCGGACCGCCGCTGCGTCTGGCCCACTACGACACCGTCCTGCTGGCTTCCGACGGGTTGTTCGACAACCTCTACACCGACGAAATCGTCGAGCTGATCCGCAAGGGCCCACTGGCTCGGTCGCTCAGCAAACTCGTAACGATCGCCCAGGAACGAATGACAAACCCCGTCGAGGGCGTCCCCTGCAAGCCGGATGACATGACCGTCATCGCGCTGCGTCAGAGCCGCCAGAGGAAGTGACCGCGTCCTGCGTATCGCGGACCAGGTGCCCGCTCTTGCCGCCGGACTTTTCCAGCAGCTCGATCGAGCCGATTGAGATCCAGCGGTCGACGGCTTTGCACATGTCGTACACCGTGAGCGCGGTCACGCTGACGGCGGTCATCGCTTCCATCTCGACGCCTGTCCGACCGTGGTTACTGACGGCGGCTTCAATGCGCAAGCGGCGGTCGTCGACGAACTCGAAGTTGATCTCGGCCTTGTCGAGCCCCAGCGAGTGGCAGAGCGGGATCAGGTTCTGAGTCTGCTTGGTGGCCATAATGCCGGCCAGGCGGGCGACTTCCAGCACGTCGCCTTTCGCGAGCTTGCGATCCTGAATCAGTGCCAGTGTATCGGGCAGCATCGTCACGACGGCCTGAGCGCGAGCGGTCCGGCGAGTGACTTCTTTGTCGCCCACGTCGACCATGCGACTGGCGCCGTCGGCGTCGAAGTGTGTTAGTTGATCGCTCATCGCGAGACTCCATCGATCGATAGTTAGCGGAACGTCGCAAGCCCAATGGTCCCCGAGTTGTCATCAGCCGCCGAGCGTTAGCTCGCGGTTTTCCGGATGATCGAGAACCGGACGCTAACGCGTGCCGGCTGATTGGCCACAACTCGGGGGACATTGGGCGCAAGCCCTCCGGTCTGGCCACCTTGCATGACGAAAACACCGGACGGCTCGCGCCATTCCGCTACCTTAGAACTCCCAGCAAAGGGATGCGAGGCGCGAGATCAGCCGCGGCGAACGACGCGGTGGAAGTGCAGTTCGACGATGCGGTCGACGGCGCGGCGGAGGCCCTCGACCAGGCACGCTGGTTCGTTGTCCTCTTCGCCCATCCGCTTGATCTCTCCCAGCGGCGTGCCGGGGAAGACCGAGAAGCTGCTCTGATTGATGATCTGATTGCCGGCGTCGAGTTCCGGGACGATGAAGTGGACCGTCGCTCCGAACGTCAGCATGTGATGGCTGAACGCGTCTTCGTACGGTCGCGGGCCGGGGAACGACGGCAGCAGCCCGTGATGCAGGTTGATGATCCGACCGCCGGCGTAGCGCCAGCAGGTACTCGCCGGAATCATGCGCATGTAGCGGGCCAGCACGACGAAATCGACGTCGTACTCGTCGAACAGTTCGACCATGCGTTCGTTGTCGGGAGCACCTTTTTCGTCGCCGACCATGTGCCAGTCGATGTCAAACTGCTCGGCAACACCGCGACAGTGCGGACGGTTGCCAATCATAACTGCCGGTTCGGCTCGCAGGCGGTTGTCGCGGATGGCTCGCAGAATGGCGAGCGCCGGTTCGGGACGGTAAGTCGTGCAGATGGCGACCCGCGGCAGGCCTTCGCGGGCTTCCGGCGCCCAGATGCGGATTTCGAGTTTCGTCTGTTTCCCGATTTCATCCATCGCCTGGCGGAGCTTGTCGATCGACCCGTTGCTGTCGGGCCAGTCGATGCGCAGCAGCATCGCGAAGACGTGTTCGTTGTCCCGGTCGTACATCTGAATTTCGTAGATGTTCGCCCCGTGGGACGTCACGAAATGGACGATCGGATCGGCAAGGCCCCGGTTGTCGGGGCCGACGGCGGTAATCGTGACCTGCATGGTGAGGTTGAATTGCGGGTAATCTAGCAGACTTCAGGCTCTGTTCAACAGCTCTGTAGCTACGCTCGCCAGAGCGTGGATTTCCTCCGTCTGGCGACGGCAGCTACATCCTGAGTCCGGGTTTCCAGACGGACTCTAGCTCGGCCTGCCCGCCGTGTCAGGAAAGCGGCGCGAAGAATGGCTCAACGCGGCGTCCGAGCAGTCCGGAATCAGTTGCAGGAGACCGACTGGGCTTCGCCGATCATCTGACGGATGTCGGTGATGTCGATCACGGCGCCCAGCAGTCGGCTGGAACGGCCTTCTTCGTTCGGCGTGATCTGAGCCCGGAAGAGAATCCAGCCGGATGATCCGTCGCGGCGAGTGACTCGATGCACCCGCTGCCAGCTCCGGTCGCCTCGTTCAACGGCGGCCTGCATTTCATCGGTGACGACCTGCCGATCGTCCTGGTGAATGTGCTGGAGCCAGGCCTGCATGGCGTTCGGCATTTCGTGGTCGTCGTAGCCGAGCATCGACTTCAGGCATGGCGACATGTAGACGCGACTGCCTTCGACCGGCCAGTCGATCACACCGACTCGTGCCTGGTTGAGCACCATGGCGTGCCAGTCGTACAGCGCTTCGAGGTCGGCGATCGTTTCTTCGAGAACTGCTTCACGGTCATAGGGGGCAATCATGGTGAGCAAACTCTTGCACGGGGGAGTCGAGACGGAAGTTGCTGCCGGACGAATTGGCGGGCCAGCGACTGTTCGGTTTCGATCTCCGGTTGAAAAAAGCTCCAGGTGATCATCAAGTCCCGTCGCGATCGACTGAGCGAAAACCCGTTCGACCACAGGACGGGCAATCTACTGCCGGACACCCCGTTGAGCTTGTGTTGAAATCCGGCAACGTCTCCTTTTTACCTGACAGGGTGAGGCGTGTTCCTGTT
>JAPOLP010000299.1 GCA_029977045.1 Planctomycetota bacterium | reverse complement strand
GAGGTCTCTGCCTGGTCACGCCGGGCATAGCTGAAGTCGTCCAGCACGATCAGGTCGAAGCGGTCCAGCTTGGCCAGCTCGGCCGGCAGACGCAGGTCACGCACCTGAAAGTTGTTGCCCTGAGCCGGATCGCCACCAACGCCGAATGCTCCGTATTTGGGGCTCAGATACCCAGTCCCGACGCTGCCGAGGAATCCGCCGCCGGGGATCGCGACGTAGCCAGGCAGTCCGCCGCGCGCACCAAACTCGTGATTGACGACGGCACCGACGCTCGGATGCTTGATCGCCGGACTGGGACGGCGTCCCGAGATCATGTGATACATGGCCAGCCCATGATCCGGCGGGCCTCCCATGACGGAACGCACCACGCACATCCGGTCGGCGATCTTCGCACACTCGACCATCTTCTCGCTGAGTACGATTCCGGGGATCGGCGTCTTCTGCACGCCAAACGGACCGCGGTATTCGAGCGGTGCGTCGGGTTTAGGATTCCACGACTCCTGAGCCGCGATGCCTCCCTGACACACGATCTGAATCACGCTCTTCGCCGTGTTCTCTTTCGATTCGTAGAACTTCTGCTCGGCCTTTGCGGATTCGATCCGCAGCATGTCCCCGAGACAGAGGCCGCCGATGGTGAGAGAGCCGACGCGCAGAAAGTCGCGTCGAGTGCCGGCTGCTTTGCAGTACTTCAGGGACGAGGCCATCGGGGCATTGAGTCCATGCTCGAGTAAGGCGGAAAAGACCGCCTAAATTGATTGTGTGCGTAAGAAGTCGACCGAGACGACGAGCGTAGCAGCGCGGCTGTTTGACCGCGACGCGATCGCAGCGCAAAGACGCTGAGACAACAGAATCGCATGAGTCAACGATTCTCTGCATCTTCGCGCTACGCGACCGACTCCCGCCTCAGGACTGTGTGACGCCGCTGGGCGTTCCCCAGTGGTCGCGGTATTCGCGGCGGGTCATGGCGTCGGATTCGGCGTGGTTGAGGATGCGCTCCGTGGCCGGATCGAATTCCAGAACGTGTCCCGTGCGGGCGGCGATGTTGGCGAGGTGGACGATCGTGGCGGCTCGATGGCCAACTTCGATGCTGGCGTTGGGAGTCGCCTTGCCTCGGACGCTGTCGAAGAAATTGGTGTGATGCGCGACGAGGTCCGCCTGACCGGTGCGTTCGGCGATGAGCTTGTTCCGCGGACCGTACAGCCGCCAGCCGACGGTGTGGCCCATGATCAGGACTCCGTTCGTGCCGTAGAACGCGGCGCCGTTTTCGTAGCCTTCCTGCGTGTACGGAGCCCAGTCCCGCTGCTCGAAGATGAGCTGCTTGCGTTTGCCGGACGAGCCTGCGGGTTCGTAATCGAAGACGGCGTACTGTGTGTCGGGGAACTGCTGGTCGTCGTCGAAGAACAGCTTGTTGCCGAAACAGGCGGCGTGATTGGGATGCGTGTCGACGCCCAGTCCCCACAGGGCGACGTCGATATCGTGCACGCCGTCGTTGCCGATGTCCCCGCAGCCGAAGTCGTACCACCACCGCCAGACGCCGTGCAGAAGGTTCTTCTGGTAAGGGACTTTCGTTGCCGGCCCGGTCCAGGTATCGAAGTCGAGCTGCTGTGGCGGTTCGGTCGGCTGACCATGGCCGATCGAACCTCGCCGCTGCGAGTTCCAGGCTTTCGCGACGAGGATGTCGCCAATCTCGCCGCTGAGGACTCGTTTGATGCCGTCGGCGACGCAGTCCGTGCTGCGGCTTTGAGTCCCGACCTGCAGGACCTTGCCGGAACGTTTGACCGCGTCGGCCATCAGCCGGCCTTCGCGGATGTTGTGGCAGCAGGGTTTCTCGACATAGACGTGCTTGCCCGCGTCGAGGGCGAGGATCGCTGCGGGAGCGTGCCAGTGATCCGGCGTCGCGATGAAGACGGCGTCGATCGACTTGTCGTCGAGAATCCGACGCAGGTCGCCCGTGGTGACCGGCTTCTTTTTCGTCTCCGAAGCAACGTGCTCGGCGGCGTTCGCGAGCCGCGTGCTGTCGACGTCGCACAGCGCGACGATCTCGGCGTCGTCGCGCTTCACCAGATTCCGGACATGATTCATCCCCATCCCACCGGGCCCGATCACGCCGACGCGGATGCGATCCCCGGCAGCCGCCCGGGCAACAGCCGGTGTAGCGGCCAGTGCAAGAGACGCGGTTCCAGCCTGCTTGAGAAACGTACGACGCTGCTGCATGGTGAGTTCTCCCTTTGAGTGTGAGATTGGGGACGCGTCAGTTCGCTACAGCTTCAGCTTTTTCGTGAGTGTCGACTCGCGTTCTTCGTCAGTCATTGGTTCCCAGTTGAGTTTGACGTTGGGGAGCAGCTTGCGGAGTTGTTCGACGTCGGTGGCTGGGACGTCGACCCATTGGAGTTTCAGCTCGTGGAGGTTCGGGAGCGACTTCAGGTGCTTCAGGCCGGTGAGTGTTAGGCGGGCTTCCTGCAGGTCGAGTTTCTCCAGCGTCTTCATGCGGGCGATGACGGACAGCGTCGCGTCGTCGAAGCTGGGTGTCAGCGGGCGGTCGCGCGATGGCAGCCGCTGGCCGATTTTCAGGGCTCGCAGGTTCGGCAGTTTTGTCAGGTGTTCGATGGCCTGCGGCGATTCGAGGTTGTGCCACTGTGAGAACTCCTTGAGCTGCTGGATTTCAGCGACGGCTTTGAAGGCGGCATCTCCGGCAGTGGCGCCGGCGAACGTCAGGCGTTCAAGATTCGGCAGGGCTTTCAGATGCGCGAGCCCGGCGCCGGTGAAGCTCTCGACGTTCCGTGACGGGTGAAACAGCGACAGCCGCTTCAGCTTCGGGAACGCGGCAAAGTGACGGTATCCATCGTCGGTCAGCTCGGTTCCGTTGAGCAGGATCTATTCCAGGTTCGTCAGGCCGCTCAGCATCGCGAGCTGGTCGTCGCTCATTGCCTTGCCGCTGAGCGACAGAGACGTCAGCGAAGTTACTTTCCCGATCAGCCGGTAGCCGTCTTCGCCGAGTTTGTCGCAGTCGGCTTTGATCTCGACGATCTCGCCACCAGCCTCACGAACTGTCGCGCCGAGTTTCTCGAGTTCCGCAGTTGTCGGGCCAGCGCCGGAGGCTGAAGGGAACTGTGACGAGACGAGCATCAGGAAGAGAGTGGCCAGGAGCTTCATTGGTGCGACCAGAGGTTGAGATTGTTGAAGTGCAATTCAGCGTTGTCGGTAGCCGCGTTCTGCGCGAACGCGGCTACGATCGGAGGCGGGGCAAAATTAAGAGTTGCCCGTTGGTATGTACTTGTTGACCAGCGCGGCGTAGTCCTCGCGGACCGGGCTGAAGATGTCGAGCACTGTCGCTGGGCCGTCGACGGCGAGGGCTCGATGCGGGACGTTCGGCGGAATGATGAACAGCTCACCGGCGTTGCAGAGCCGAGTCTCGTCGCCGATCTGAAGCTCAACTTTGCCCTTCAGCAGGATGCCGCCCTGTTCGTGTGGGTGGCTGTGCAGCGGCACCTCGGCGCCGTCGTCCATTTCGAGATACGACAGCATCAGGTTCTCGCCGTACGGCGTTCTCATGCGGCAGCCTGGGACGGGCTCGATCGGTTCGATCGTACTGACATCGATAAACGGCATCGGGGAGGCTCCTGCGGGTGAGACGTCTGGCGGAAGGTCGCAACGGCCCGCTGATTGAGTCCGTCCAGCGGGGAAATCCGTGGCGGGAATTGTCGCAGAAAAAGTCCCTTTTCGGCCATCAAGTGATGACGCAGGAGAAAATCTTTCCTGCTAGAGTTCCAGAGAGCCATCCGGTGGTCGAGAACCTGTTCCGGTGGTTGGTGAAGTTCAGGATCTGCGGCTGCCGACGGGACCGGTGGCTGCGGTTTCGTCTGTATGGGACTGAGCAGAGCGACGATATCGATGTCTGAGAACCCGAACCGCGATCCGCAGCTGATCGACCTGGAAGTCAAGGATGCGAAGGTCATCTTCAATACGGTCTGGGAAGACCTCGAAGAAGAAGTCGGACACGCGAATCTGCGTTTTCCGAAAGAGCTGATTCTGCTCGGCGGTGCCCCCGGTTCGGGAAAAGGCACGCATACGCAGTTCATTATGCGGTCACGCGGCTTTACCTGTCCGCCGATCGTGATCAGCAGCCTGCTGACGACACCCGAAGCTGAGCGGATCAAGGAACGCGGCGGCATGGTCGGTGACAAGGAAGTCATCGGCATCCTGCTGCGAAAGCTGCTGGAAGGCGACTTCCGGGACGGCGCCGTGCTCGACGGATTTCCCCGGACCACGGTGCAGGTCGAATGTCTGAAGATGCTGGTCGACAAAATCAACCAGCTGCATTCCGAGTTCGCGGACACTCCACTGGCGATCAATTTCCGCCGGCCAACGATTCACGCGATGGTGCTCTTCGTCACCGAGCGGACGAGTATCGAGCGGCAGATCAAACGTGGTGAGGAGATCGCGGCGCACAATGAGGAAGTTCGTGAGACGGGCGTTGGCGAGTTACTCCCGGAACGCTCGACCGACCTCTCGCGCGAAACTGCCAGCCATCGTTACCGCGTCTTTAAGGAGAAGACCTGGGACGCTCTGAATTCGCTGAAAGAGGTGTATCACTACCACTTCATCAACGCCGAAGGGCCGATTGATGAGGTCGAGCAGAACATCGTTAAGGAGTTGCAGTACCAGAGTTCGCTGGAACTGGAGACGCGCACGCACGACCGGCTGCGGCCACTGCCGCTCGCTGAAGAGATCACCATTCACGCCCGCCAGGACCTCGTACGTCGGCTTGACAGCTACGAACTCGAACACACCGAACTGTTCCAGCAGGTCGTCGATCTGTTGCAGCAGCTGTTCATGCCGATCATCCGCCGGCACGCACTGTCCGGTCGGGCACACGTCAACAGCGAGGACCCGATCTTCGAGGAACCGCTGGCGCTCGCGATGCTGATCGACATCTTCTCTGAACGCGGCTACCACGCGGTCGTCGACAAGCACATCCGCAAGATTCCAGTGCGAGTCGACCTGAAGACCGGCGAGATCCACAGCCGGACGAAGGTGACCTACCGCATCCAGATCAACTTCAAGGGTTCCGACATCCGCCGCGGCTGATGCCGTCTCTCCGGTGGTGGTATCTCGCAGGGCAGGTGCCTGATCCGAGTTCGACCCGATCGGCTTCCGCTGAATCTGGCGTCCTGTCAGTGGACGATCTGCCAGAAATACGGTTTCGATAAGAACCTGCGTTTCGGGCTGAAATTCTCTGGAGATAGTGCAATGCGAACGGGTATGCGACGGCTGGCTGCGTTTTCGTTGATGGCGGTGGGAACGTTCTCTGTGGAGTCCGCCACGGCGGCGGACTGGGCTCGGTTTCGCGGGCCGAATGGCAGTGGCGTCAGCGCGGACGAGGCTGCGATCCCCGCCGAGTGGAGTGACTCAAAGAACCTGCAGTGGAAGGCCGATTTGCCGGGGCCGGGGTCGTCGAGTCCGATCGTCATTGGCGATCGCGTCTTTGTGACGAGCTGGTCGGGCTACGCGGACGGCGGTGCCGACGAGGGCTCGCTGGATTCGCTGCAGCGGCACCTGGTCTGCCTTGACCGGAAGACCGGCAAGCAGCTCTGGAAGTCGACCGTCGACGCGAAACTGCCGGAAGAGTCGTATCGCGGCATGTTCGCCGAGAACGGCTATGCGAGCCACACTCCGGTTTCGGACGGCGAGATCGTCGTTGCCTTCTTCGGAAAGTCTGGCGTTTACGGGTACGACCTCGACGGCAAGGAACTCTGGCAGGCGGACGCTGGCGAGAATCTCGATCAGAGGGGCTGGGGGTCGGCGTCGAGCCCGATTCTGTTTCAAGACAAAGTGATCGTGACCGCGTCGGTCGAGAGCCACTCAGTGATCGCCCTCGACAAGAAGACCGGCAAGCAGGTCTGGAAACAGGAAGCCGACGGCTTTGGCAGCACCTGGGGGACTCCCGTGGTTGCCGGCAACGGAGACGACGCGGAAATCGTGATCGGAGTGCCTTACGAGGTCTGGGCTCTGAACCCGGCGAATGGCAAGCTGAAGTGGTACTGCGAAGCGATGCCCTCAAATTCGATGTGTTCCAGCGTGGTCGAAAAGGATGGCGTGATTTACGGCGTCGAGTCAGGTCCAGGCGGCGGCGGTTCGATCGCGATCAAGTCGGGCGGCAAGGGCGACGTCTCGCAGTCCGGAAAACTGTGGAGCGGCGGCGACCGATCTCGGATCGACACGCCGGTCGTGCATGACGGGCTGCTGTATTACGTCAGTAGCGGAGTCGTGAGCTGCATCGACGCAAAGACCGGCGACCGGGTTTACCAGGGCCGCTTGAGCGGAGGTTCGGCTGGCGGTCGCGGCGGCGAAGAGCGAGCGGCGGAGCAGGATCGCGGAGGTCGGCCAGGGGAGGGTGGCGGTCGATTTGGCAGCTTCGGCGGCGGACGCGGTGGCCGAGGCGGCGGGCAGGATTACTCGTCCCCAATCATCGCCGACGGCAAACTGATCTTCGCTCGCCGTTCGGGCGACGTTTTCGTCGTCAAACTCGGTCGCGAATTTGAGCAGCTTGCTGTGAACCGATTCGAGTCGGGATCGGGTGATTTCCACGCGACTCCGGCGGTCAGCGACGGCCAGCTCTTCATCCGGTCGAGCAAGACGCTGTACTGCGTCAGCGAAGCGAAGTAGGACGGCCAGCTACGAAGTGGCGTCCCCTGTCATTTGTCGAAAACGTGGCCCGGGCATCCTGCCCGGGTCGAAAAAGCCGCGAGTGGGATACGGT
>JAPOLP010000049.1 GCA_029977045.1 Planctomycetota bacterium | reverse complement strand
GACTCGTTGGCGAACGCTTTCTCGCTCCAGGCGAAGTAAGGCAGTGCCGTCCCGGCGGCTGCCAGAGCGGACGCTGATTTCAGAAAGTCACGACGGGTTGTCTGAGTGGCCATGAAGAAGCCTTTCGAGAAGGTGGTACAGATCAGGCTCTCACTCGCACGGGTTGTTTCAAACCGAGGAAGTGTCCCCAAAACGCGATGACGAGTGAGCTTTCATGGATGGGAGTTAGCGAACCCGGACTCGAACTTCAAGCGCTCTCGCAATTGCCTGGATTCTCAGGAAGTCGACACAGAATTCGAGTGGATTGTCAGACGGAGAGGTGGTACCAATCGCCGAAGTTCTCCCATCAAGCGGTTTTCTCACCTTTCCGCCTGAGTTCTGGCATCCATGACGGATTCGCGTCTGTCGTTTTCCATTCTTCCGCAGCCGGATGAAACCACCTGCGGACCGACGTGTCTGCACGCCGTTTACCAGTACTTCGGCGACAATGTCGCATTGCCCGAGGTGATTGCCGAGGTCCCGACGCTGCAGACCGGCGGCACTCTGGGAGCCCTGCTTGGCTGCCACGCTCTCGATCGGGGTTACCGGGCGACGCTCTACACCTGCAATCTGCACGTGTTCGATCCGTCCTGGTTCCGCCCGCACGCTCGGCCACTGACCGAATCACTCCGTCGGCAGGCCGAGGTCAAGGACAACCGCAAGCTGCGGTTTGCGACGGACGCCTATATCGGATTTCTCGAACGCGGCGGGAGGATCCGAATGGATGACCTCTCGCCGGACCTGATTCGCCGCTACCTGCGCCGGCAGATTCCGGTCATCACCGGCCTGAGTGCGACGTGGCTTTACCAGGACGCTCGCGAGCGAGTCACCGATTTCAAACCGGACGACATTGCCGGCGAACCAGCCGGGCACTTTGTTGTCCTGTCGGGCTACGACGCCGAAGCTCGCAAGGTCAATATCGCCGACCCGTACACGAAGCACCCGCACGGCGACGGCCAACTCTACGAAATCGCCCTCTAACGCGTCCTCTGCGCCACGCTGCTCGGCATCGTTACGTACGACGCCAACCTGCTGATCATCCGACCGAAATAGCACACGGTCGTTTGTCCGAACCTGCCAACCGCCCATTCCGCATTCCCAACTCCGCATTCCGCATTTCCCCGGAGCCCTCTGTGGCCGTTCTCATTGTGACCAGCCAGCCAGACGACTGGCCTTTTGATGTGCCGGGTGTCGAAGTCGTCGATGCCTGGTCGTACCTGACCGATCCGTCATTCAGCACGCGGCGGACAACGCGAGTCTTCAACCTCTGCCGCTCGTACCGCTATCAGAGTACCGGGTTCTACGTGTCACTGCTGGCTGAGGCTCGTGGTCACAAGCCGATTCCCAGTGTGACCACGATGCAGGACATCCGGTCGCCGTCGATTTACCGGCTGATGACTGACGAACTCGATGAGCTGATCAACCACAGTCTGGCGACTCTGCAATCCACCGAGTTCCACCTGAGCGTCTACTTCGGACGCAACATGGCGAAGCGCTACGAGCGGCTGAGCCTGCAGCTCTTCAATATTTTCCAGGCACCGTTTCTGCGTTTCCGATTCGCCAAACGCAAAGGCGAATGGCGGCTGCGGTCGGTCAAAACACTATCGGGATCGGAAGTTCCGGCAGATCACCGCGAATTCGCTGCCGAAGCTGCCGAACGCTACTTCTCTCGGCGGTCAGCCAACCGAAAGTCACGCGGGCGAACGCGATTCGATCTGGCGATCCTGTACGACCCCGATGAAAAAGAGAACGCGCCGTCCGACGAGGGCGCGCTCAAGAAGTTCGTCAAGGCGGCTAAGCACTGCGGAATCTACGCGGAACTGATCACGAAGGACGACTACGGGCGGCTGCTCGAATTCGACGGGTTGTTCATTCGCGAGACGACCTACGTCAACGAGCACACGTACCGCTTTGCCCGCAAGGCGGCGAGCGAAGGCATGGTCGTCATCGACGATCCGCAGTCGATCTCACGCTGCACGAACAAGGTCTTCCTTGCCGAACTGCTCGAACGTCACAACGTGGCGATTCCGCGAACGATCGTCGTGCATCGCAACAACTGGCAGCGAATCGGCGAGGAACTCGGTTTCCCCTGCGTTCTGAAAAAGCCGGACAGCGCGTTTTCCTCCGGCGTCGTCAAAGTAAAGTCCGGCGAGGAACTGGAGACCCGGCTGGCCGAGTTCTTCGGGGAATCCGACCTGCTGGTCGCTCAGGAGTTCCTGCCAACGTCGTTCGACTGGCGAATAGGAATCCTCGACAACAAGCCGTTGTTCGCGTGCCGCTACTATATGGCTCCTGGCCATTGGCAGGTCATCCGGCAGGAAGAGCACGGCAACGATCGATACGGCAAGCACGAAACGATCCCCGTCGAAATGGCTCCGACAAAGGCCATCCGGCTGGCGCTGAAGGCGGCCAACCTGATCGGCGACGGGCTGTACGGCGTCGACATCAAGGAATCCGACGGCAGGTTCTACGTCATCGAGATCAACGATAACCCGAACGTCGACTCCGCCGTCGAAGACCTCGTACTCAAGGACGAACTGTATCGCCGCGTGATGGAAGTCTTTCTTCGCCGAATGGAAGCCGCGCGGGCGAGATTTGTGTAGCGGCAACGGGGCATTGGTCGCTTGTCATTGGTCTTCGCGGGTTTCGTCAGCAGCTTTTCCGGGACGTCTCATGCCTCTGCATCTGTTCGACGCGTTTGGAGTCGAACTCGAATACATGGTTGTCGACGCGGCGACGCTCGACGTGCGCCCGATCGTGGATCGGCTGTTTGAGCAGGTCACCGGCGAAATCGTCAGCGACGTCGAGCACGGCGATATCGACTGGTCGAACGAGCTGGTCCGGCACGTCGTCGAGCTGAAGACCGCCCAGCCAACTCAGTCTCTGGCCGGACTGGCAGGCACGCTTCAGCGTCATGTTTCGACCGTCAACGCGGCACTGAGGTCGCTTGATGCGAGACTGATGCCGACTGCCATGCATCCGTGGATGGACCCGCATCGCGAGATGCAGCTCTGGCCGCACGACAACAGTCCGATTTACGAGACGTTTCACCGCGTATTTGATTGTCGCGGACACGGCTGGGCGAACCTGCAGAGCGTGCATCTCAATCTGCCGTTCTGCGGAGCCGAATCGCCCGACGACGAATTCGGGCGGCTGCACGCGGCGGTGCGGCTGCTGCTGCCGATTCTGCCCGCTCTTGCCGCCAGCTCGCCGGTCATTGATCAGCATCTGACGGGACTGCAGGACAACCGGCTTGAGGTTTACCGAACGAACTCACGCAAGGTTGCGTCCGTCGCAGGCCGGGTTATCCCGGAGCCGGTCTTCACGCAGCGCGATTATGAGCGGTTGGTCTTCGAGCCGATGTTTGCCGAGATCGCCCCGTTCGACCCGGAAGGTCATCTGCAGGACGAATTCCTGAACGCTCGCGGAGCCATCGCACGGTTCGGTCGCGGATCAATCGAGATTCGCGTTCTCGACGTTCAGGAGTGCCCAATAGCGGATCTCGCCGTCGTCAGTGCAATCATCAACGTGCTGCAGGCTCTGGTCGACGAACGCTGGTCGAGTCTCGCCGAGCAGCAGGCTGTCGAGATCGATCCGCTGTACTCGATTCTCGATCGGACGATTCGCGACGCCGAGGAGGCGGTCATCGACGACGCCGACTACCTGCGACTTCTGGGCTGGACCGAATCTGATCGTTGCACGGTCTCGAACCTGTGGCGATTCCTTGTCGAGCAGACGGGCGGCACTGACGCGGTTCCCACTGAATGCGCTGCCGCACTGCAGCTCATTCTGGATCGAGGACCGCTGGCTCGCCGGCTTACCGAGCGACTGCAGGACGACTGCTCGCGCGACGCGCTGCAGACGGTCTATCGTGAGCTGTGCGACTGCCTGGCCGACGGTCGAATGTTTGAGTAACCGATGCCTCGGAAACAGCAGAAATCTGTGGTGCTGCTGCTGACGTGCGAGCACGGCGGGAACGACGTGCCTGCCGAGTTCGCGTCCCTGTTTGACGGAGCGGACGAGGTGCTGGCAAGCCATCGCGGCTGGGATCCCGGCGCGCTGCAGCTCGCAGAATTTCTGGCGGAGCAGTTCGACGTCACTCTGATTTCCGCCACCGTGACGCGACTTCTCATCGAACTGAACCGGTCACTCCATCATCCCCGGTTGTTCTCTGAGTTTGCTCGCCCGCTTTCGGCGACGGAGCGTCAGGACGTGATCGACCGGTTTTACACGCTGCATATCCAGCGGGTCCGGGCGGCAATCCAGTCACAGTTGCGAGGTGCCCGACAGGTGCTCCACGTCGGCGTGCATACTTTTACGCCGGTCTTCAACGGCGTGCCGAGGAACTGCGACATCGGCCTGCTGTACGATTCAAAACGCGTTCACGAACGCGACTTCTGCCTTGCCTGGCAGCACGAACTGCGAACCGCCAACTCGAGTCTCCGCGTTCGGCGCAACTATCCGTACCGAGGCAGCTCGGATGGCCTGACGACGACGCTGCGCAGCGAATTCAAAGCAGACCAGTACCTCGGAGTGGAACTCGAAGTCGCGAACGATCTGGCCACGCGCCAACGCGCTGGCTGGCCGGCTCTGCGGGAACACCTGGCGGAGACCTTGCTGGCGGCTCAGGCAAATGCCGGAGCCAGGGCCGAGGTGTAAACGGCTGAGCGGCAGTTAGTGTCGCGGGCGAAATCGTCACACAGGCCAATGACGGTTTCGGCCGCACCCAGCATGAGAAAACCGTCTGACGAAAGCTGGCGATGGATTCGCCGGGCGATGTCGATCTTGTCTGTATTGTCGAAGTAGATCAGCACGTTGCGGCAGAAGACGATGTCGAACTTTCCGAGCCCACTGAAGTCCTTCAGCAGGTTCAACTGCTTCCAGGTGATCAGGCTCTGCAGCGAGTCGTTTGCCTTGTAGGCATCACCGTCGTGCTTGAAGTATCTGTCGAGATACTCCTGCGGCATCCCTCGTTGCAGTTCTCGTTCTGAGTAGCGGCCTGCTTTGGCGCGGGCGAGCACGGTCTCGTCGATGTCCGTCGCGACGATTTCGATACGCCACGATTTGATATCGGGCAGCATCTCGTGCAGCAGGATCGCCAGCGTGTAGGGCTCCTGGCCGGTCGAGCAGGCGGCGGACCAGATACGCAGCGAACGGTAGCCGGCGCGAGTCTCGAAGATTCGCGGCAGCATGTAGTTTCGCAGTTCCTCGAACGGAATGACGTCTCGAAAGAACGAGGTTTCGTTCGTTGTCATTGCCTCAGTGACTGCTGTGCCGAGATCGTGCTCGATCCCGGTCTGAAGCCGCTTGACAATTTCGGAGATGCCGTCGAGCCCCCGCTCGCGAGCCAGTGGCTGCAGTCGCGACGTGATCAGGTAGCCCTTATCCGGCCCCAGCGAGAGTCCGGACGAGCGTTTCAGGAAGTCGCAAAGATACGAGTAATCAGTGGGCGTCATACGAGTGTTGCCTGGCGGTTAGATGAAAAGACAGTACCGACTGCGGCCCCGATGTGATCGACTGGAAGAATCTGCTGGGCAAGGTCGGCGCGAGCGACAGCGCCGGGCATTCCCCAGACAACGGACGAAGCTTCGTCCTGAGCAATCACATATCCATTGGCAGCGCGAATGTCGCGCGTGCCTTCAATTCCGTCTTCGCCCATTCCGGTGAGCATGATGGCCAGCACACCGCCGGGAAAAAGTTTGGCGGCGGAACGAAACAGCGGGTTCACCGATGGCCGGCAGAAATGCTCCGGCTCTCCCTGATTCAGCCGTGTTGTCAGGTGGCCATCGTGGCGATGCAGCTCCATATGAAAATCGCCTGGGGCGACGTAAATGTTTCCTGGAAGCACCGGAGTGTTGTGGCCGCCTTCCTGGGCCGGACGCCCGCAGTCGTGCTCCAGATGTTGCGCCAGAATCGGCGTAAACATCGGTGGCATGTGCTGAGCGATCAGGATCGGTGCGTCGACGTGCGGCGGAATTCGCTGGATGACGTCCTGCAGCGCACGCGGGCCGCCAGTGCTCGAACCGATGACGATGATCTCTGGAGAGAACTCGCGCGATGCTGGCCTCGGACGCGGCAATGAGCATTGAGGTGCAGTTCTGACCGTTTGCCTTGGCGTGGGCCGAGACACATGCAGAACGAGTGGCCGCAGTTCAGATGAGAGTTGTTCAATGTTACGGGTGACGTTGCCAGTGTTGGGCTTGGCAACGCACGCGACTGCTCCCAGTTTCAGCGCGGCAACACTGGACTCAGCGCCTTCGCTGGTCAGTGAGCTGACGATGATCACCGGCAGGTCCGGCTGCACGGTGTGAAGACGTTCCAGCGTTTCCAGCCCGTTCATTACGGGCATCTGGATATCGCAGACCATGACGTCGGCGTCATGTTTTTCGAGCCAGGTCAGGGCCGCGGCTCCGTGCATCACTGAGCCGACGACCTGAATCTGGTCGTCGGTTTCGAGCGCCCGGGCCAGCAGCCCTCGTGCTACTGCCGAGTCGTCGCAGACAAGGACGCGGATTGGAGTGTCGGTCATGGGAGTTGTGCCGGCAGTGCCGATCGATCGCCGTGCGAAGTCTCGGCAAGAGTGGGGAGATTCCGCTCAACTCTGCGTCGACATCTCCGCGGCGGAAAATCGGGGCAGCGCGCCCGGCCCAGATGCGGCGAATGCCGCCGCCATCGAAACGGTTCTGCTGAATCTCCGGCTCAGCAAACCATTTGACAGCGACGGCATTCGGCCTTGTGGGTGATCGGCGACGCGATTACGCCGACTACATTTCCCGCATTCGCTTGAGGAACTCCGAGGTGACTTCGTCGAGTCGGACAGATTCCTGACCGAGATTGGCCGCGGCGGTCAGGATGTCATTCGCACCGCGACCGCTTTCGCCAGCAGCCTCAGAAACCGACGCGATGTTGCTGCTGACCTCGCTGGTTCCGCGAGCAGCCTCGGCAACGTTGCGTGAAATCTCGTTCGTCGCAGCAGTCTGTTCTTCGACCGCCGAGGCGATGACGGTGGAGATTTCGTCGATCTTGCCGATGCCGTCGCCGATCGTCTGAATGGCTTCGATGGCCACGCCGGTTGAACCCTGAATGGCTTCGATCTTCTGGCTGATATCTTCGGTTGCTCGGGCTGTCTGGCGGGCGAGTTCCTTAACCTCGTTAGCGACGACCGCGAAGCCCTTACCGGCTTCTCCAGCGCGAGCAGCTTCGATGGTCGCGTTCAGTGCCAGGAGGTTCGTCTGCTGAGCGATCGACGTGATGACCTTGATCACCTGGCCGATTTCGCTGCTTGCTGTTCCCAGGTTCTGAATCGTCGTGTTCGCTCGATTCGCTCCTTCGACGGCCTGTTTGGTCATGCGGGAAGCGTCCTGAACATGCCGTGCGATTTCGTCGATCGACTTGCTCAACTCCTCGGCGGCAGCCGCGACGGTTTGGACGTTCGTTGTCGCTTCCTCGCTGGCAGCTGCAGTCGCCTGAGCCTGACGGGCTGTCTCTTCTGCCATCGCCGCGACGTTGTTCGAGCTGGCCTGCATTTCGGTCGCGGAAGACGTCACGACTTCAACGACGCCTTTGACATCCTTTTCAAAGTCGTTGGCCAGCTTGACCTGAGGAGTGATCACGGCCCAGCTCACCATCGGTCCGAGATACTCGCCATTCTTGTCGAGAATTGCCGAGACCTGCAGATCGAGAAACTCATCGGCCAGTTGAATGCGGCTACGGTGCGGCAGGTTCTTCGGGTCGCTGAGAATCCGACGCTGCATCTCTGGATTCTTGTGGAAGATGTCGATCTTCTGGCCGACCAGCTGGTCGACCGGTTTCGGCAGCAGATGTTCGAGCTTCTTCAGCGTGTTCCGCGAAGCCGGGTTCATGTAGACCAGTTCAAAGTCGCGGTTCGCCATCATCACGTTGATGGGGATGTTATCCATCATATTCTGCACGCGAGTCATCTCGGCTTCCGTGCGGACCTTTTCGGTCACGACATCCCACGTCACCATCGGGCCGACATAGTTGCCGCGATGGTCACGGATTGCCGTCACCAGCAGATCGAGAACTTCACCGGCGAGATTGATCTGGGCACGGTGCGGCAGATTGTCAGGGTTCGCCAGCATCGAGCGCTGATGAGCCGGGTTCTTGTGGAAGACGTCGATGCTGGCCCCGACGATTTCATCAACGGAAATCGGCAGGTGCTGCTGCAGCGTGCGGAGCTTCTGAGCCGATGCCGGATTCATATACCGGATGACGAGCTCCTTGTCGGCAACGAGCACGTTTGTTGGCAGGTTGTCGAGCATCGACTGCAGCTTCGTGACTTCGGCACGAATGGCGTCCGTGTTTCGCGGTTCGAGGCTGTACAGAAACAGGTCTGTATTCGGGACGTGAGCGACGGCAGTCTCAATCGTGTGGCCGCCGACTTCGATCCGGCGTTTTCCACCATCGGCGATGTCACGCAAACCGGGTAGTGCCTCAAACAGCAGATCGACGGAACCACTGCTCAGTGTGTCGGCATCGAAGCCGAAGAGATCGCTCATGCGTTCGAGCATCTTTTTGGCAGAGTCATTGACCGCTGCGACGTTGCCGTCACTGTCGACGACAAGCTGCGGTGCAGGTGAGTCCTGAATGAGCGCGGCCATTTGGTCGCTGCTGTTCAGTCCGTCCGACGCTTTGGAACTACCGGATTTCGCGCGAGTTGAAGAAGAGGTCATGTTGAACTCCTGAGTCTGTCAGTCGCCCATTCGGTCGCTGACGAAAAGGTGAAGCGTCAGGCCGAGATCCTCAGGCCGAAGTCAAGAATTGCTGCGACGTCAACGATGACGAAGAGTCGCCCCTCCATGCGGTAAACGCCCGTGGTCACGCCACGCCAGACAGCGTCCAGCGTTGCCGGGACGTGGTCGAAAGTGTCTTCGTCGACGGTGATCACGTCGCCGACTTCGTCCACCAGAATGCTGAATGGCTCACCATTGTGGCGGACTACAACATTGATGGATTCGCGTCCTTCTTCGAGATCCGGCAACTGCAGTCGTCGTCGCAGGTTGACCGCCGTGACGATCTGGCCGCGAAGATTCAACAGCCCGGAGATCTCCCGGCGGGCTCGCGGAATACGAGCGATTTCCTGGGGGTTCAGGACTTCCTGGACGACCCGGACGGGGACTCCCAGAAGCTGGTTGCCAATCCAGAAGGACACGTACTGGCGGTCAAACTCTGACTGCATTTCGTCACTGACCTGGGAAGTATTGGCTTGTTGTGTACTCACGCGGGCACTCCCTGGACTGGTGTCTTGGAGCGACACAGACCGTCCAGCACTTGACGCAGTTCGTCCGGATCAAACTTCCGCAGGAACTGGTTGAAGCCGGAGTCCGTGCACTGTTTCTCCAGAGTCGGATTCATGTTGCCGGACAGAGCGACCATCGGGACGTCGTTGTACTGATTGCGTGCCCGAACCCAGCGTGCCAGATCCAGACCGCCCACTTCAGGCATCTCGATGTCGGAAATGATGGCCTCAAACATGCCCCCGTGTTCGAGCACTTCAATCGCCCGAGCCCCGTTTTCGACGGCGGTCACTTCGTAGCCAGCCGTTTCCAGCGAGGTTGCGGCGAGCTGCCGGAAGAACATCGAGTCTTCGGCGAACAGAACGCGAGCCGTGAAGTTGCTGTGGTTGTTTTCAAACCAGTGCGGGTTCGCGAGTTTCAGATAATGCTGGGCGTCGATGATGTCGGTGGCTTTGTTGTTGACGATCGCCGTGCCGAGGACGCCGGGCCGCTCGGACTGGATCCGAATCACCAACTCTTCTTCGATGATGTCGTCGATCTCTTCGATCATCAGCCCCATCGCTTTATCGCCTTCGGAGAAGACGATGACGGGCTGCATCGACTGCTCGTCGGGGCGGGAATAGCCGTCAACGGGCAGCAGAGGCAGCAGATCGCCGCGATACTGCACAAGGTCACGATCACCGGTTCGTTCGATCTGTTCCTGCGTGAATTCTTCGAGCCGCGAAACAAGTGCCAGTGGTACTGACATCGTGCGTCCGCCACCGACGTTAAACAGCAGCACGCTGGTCATGTCGGCTGAGACGTCGCGTTCGCCGTCGGCACGTTCGATTTCACGGGAGATTGAATTGAGCCCCCCGATCTCGGCGGCAATTCCGGAGACATCCAGAATCATGATCACCCGACCGTCACCCAGGATGGTTGTCCCCTGGTAGATGCCGATTTCCTTCAACAGGCTTCCGACAGGCTTGACGACGATTTCTTCCGTGTCGAAGACTTCGTCGACGATCAGGCCCAGCTGATCTTCGCCGACCTGCACGACGACAATGTTGACGTCATCGTCGACTGGTTGAGCCGTGGAGTCCTCGGCTCTTTCGTTCTTAGAGTCACCCGAAACCGGAGAGCCCTTGAGTTCCAGCACGTCGTCAAGATGCACCAGCGGCAGAAGGCGGTCACGCAGCCGCAGAACTTCATGTTTGTGAATTCGTTCGATCCGATGCCGGTCTTCGGCGGCAAGACGGACGAGTTCGACGACGCCCAGTTGCGGGATCGCGAACAGCTCGTCACCACTTTCAACGACCAGTGCCGAGATGATCGCCAGCGTCAGTGGGATCTTCATGCGGATACAGGTGCCCTGACCCTCGACGGGCTGCAGATCAACCATGCCGCCGATCTTTTCAATCTGAGTCCGGACAACGTCCATTCCGACGCCTCGCCCGGAAACCGAAGTGACCTGTTCGGCGGTGGAAAATCCGGCCTGGAAGATCAGTTCCGCGATATCCATTTCCGTCAGGCGGGCGGCGTCGGCTTCTGAAATGATTCCGCGGTCGATGGCCTTGGCGCGAACGCGTTTGATATTGATCCCACCACCGTCGTCTTCGATGCGAATGATGACATGCCCACCTTCGTGAAAGGCGTCGAGGCGAATGGTGCCGACTTCCGGCTTGCCAGCTGCGCGGCGTTCCTCGGGCGACTCGATTCCGTGGTCCGCAGAGTTGCGGACCATGTGAGTCAGTGGATCCTTGATGGCGTCCAGGACGGTTCGATCGAGTTCCGTTTCAGCACCGTGCATCTCGAGTTCGATCTGCTTGCCGGTCACCTGGCAGAGGTCTCGAACCAGACGCGGCAGACGGCCCCACGCGTGGCCAATCGGCTGCATTCGCGTTTTCATCACGCCTTCCTGCAGGTCGGCGGTGACGCGGTTCAAATGCGTGATCGGTCCCGAGTAGATCGATTCTTCGTCGCCGCGAGAAAGTTGCAGCAGCTGATTGCGCGTTAGAACCAGTTCGCCGACAAGGTTCATCAGGCTGTCGAGGACATCGACGTTCACTCTGATCGAGAGGTCGGCAACGCTGCGCGATGCACCTGTCGTCGCGACTGCCTGTGGCGGTGCCGCTTCGGCTGGAGGTTCAACCGGAGCGACTGCAACTCGAGCTGGAGTTGCGGGAGCTTCCGGTTCGATGACCGCGGCAGCAGTTTGAATGGTGGATTGGACAGCCTCGGGCTCGACCGTGTCGTTCACCACATCTACGTGCGGTGGCTGCTCTGTGTCGTTTGAGGGCGGCTGCACTGTGTCAAACGCAGTGGCGGGTTCTTCCGGCGGCTGGACGTTCGCTTGATCTTCTGGTTGGTTTGCTGCGGGCGGCGGGGCACCAAAGTCGTCCGCGATCCGGGCCAGCATGTCGAGCTGGTTGATAAGATCGCTGTTGTTGAGGTTCGGTTCTTCTCCGGTTTCTTCGATCGCCGACAGGAGGTCCTTAATGCGGTAGATGGCCTTCAGCGTGATGGAGATTGCAGACTCGGAAACCTCCATCTTGCCGTCACGCATCTGCCCGAGCACGTTCTCTGCCGAGTGTGCCAGAGCGCCGAGGCGGTCGAGCCCAATAAACCCACACGTTCCCTTAATCGTGTGAATTGTCCGGAAGATGCTCGCCAGCAACTCGGGGTCGCTGCCCGCCTTTTCCAGCTCAACAATTTCGTTGTCCAGCTGGGCGAGGTTATCCCAGCTTTCCGAGATGAATTCCTGAAGTACGTCGTCCATCCGGATGTGTCCTGACTCGGTGCTGAATTCTGACGCGAATGACAGCGGTTGCCCGGTGAGTCGCTTCTGTCAGATTTGGACAGACCGTTGCACTGTCTTCTGGTCAGATCCCTGACGGGTGGAAGGCAGTGGGTCGGCCCGGACAATCGATGGTCGGATGGGGTGTTCAGAGGGACGCTCCTCGCCGTCCATCGATTTCTCACGTCCTGATTCGGTTGGGTAAACTTCCGTGCTTCGATGTTTTCAGCGCCGTGGTCACGGATTGCGGAGACGAGCCAACGAACAACCCTCCCGGGAGACCCGATACCTGTTGAACTGCGGTAAATGCCGTTCTGTGACACAATCATGCCGTGCCACTGTCGCACGGTCTGTTCGCAATTGTCACAGTTCGTCGTCATCAACGAATGCTGTGACTTGCCCAACGTTCTGATTCCATGAAGCGATTGCTGCCTCTCCTGTTGCTGTCTCTTGCTGTCGCGATTGTCCTGGCGGTTCGGATGCGTGATGGTGCGGCCCCCCTCCCGATAGCGGTGCCGGATGTCGAACAACCTGAACAGAAAGTTGGGGAATCCGAATCAGTGCAGACGAGCGAGCGGTCGGTTGCCGAGGAGCCAGGGGTGTCCACTGGCGAAGGCGAATCCGCCGAATTGCCTCCTGGCCTCGCAACCCGGACGAGCTGGACGAATCCGTACGAGGCGGCTGTCTGGAATGCTCCGAACTGGCGGTTCGATGAAGACGCGATGACGGCTTTGCCATCGCCTGACGACGAGTCTCGATTGCTAAGCACTGCTGAGTTTCTTCGTGACTGGATCTCCTTCACGGCGGCTTTCAGAGTCGAGCTGCCGACTGTGACCGAGTCTGGAATCGAAGCTGCGCAGGGACTGCTTCTGGAAGTTGCTGGCCCGAAGTCGGTCGACATCCTCCGCGTAACTCTGCGGTCCGATCGGGTCATCCTCGAAAATGTTCACGACGGCGAAGCTGTCCCGTTACGCGAGACGGAACTGGCAGAGGACGACGATTCCGGCAGCGTGCGTTTGTCGCTCACGCCGAATCGGTTTCTGGTCCGTGCTGGAAATCGCCTGGTCATCAATGACCCGCGACCTTCTGCACTGACCGGCGGGCCTTGCCGCTTCCGGGTTTCAGCACCGTCGGGCTCGATCATCAGCGAGTTGCGGTTCGACGGGGAGTAGTTTCAGATCTCTACCCGCCAACGCGGTCCGACTGACGATCGTTGTCAAACGGTCTGGTAATCCGATGGTAGCAACTCACAAAGGTCACTGTTTTGAAGTCGAAGAATCAGAAACTCAAAGAGCTGCTCATCAGACGCGAAATTGTCCGGTCATTCGCGCCGCATGATGTCTTCACGGCGCGGGTGCTCGAAGACGCAGGGATTGAACTGCTCTTTCTGGGCGGCTTCGGGGTGTCTGCAAGTGTGTTTGGACTGCCCGACGTCGGTCTCACGACCCTGACAGAGATGGCTGAAGCTGTCCGCCGCATGGCTGATCGGCTGACGGTTCCGTTGATCGCAGACGGCGACACTGGCCACGGTAACCTGCACAACGTCGCGAGGACAATTCGCGAGTTTGAACGAGCCGGCGCTTCCGGGATGCTGATCGAAGACCAGGTTGCTCCTAAACGATGCGGCCACTTCGCCGGGAAGCAGGTCGTCTCGACGAACGAGATGCTGGACCGGCTCAAAGCTGTGCTGGACGCTCGCGAAGATTCCGATTTCGTCGTCATCGCCCGGACGGATGCCCGAGCTGAACTCGGCCTCGACGCAGCAATTGAACGCGCGAATCAGTTTGCCGAAGCCGGCGCCGATGTCTGCTTTATCGAGGCTCCCCAGTCGCGCGACGAACTGGCTCGAATTGCCGCCGAAGTTCCGCATCCGCAACTGGCGAACATGCTGCCCGGCGGCGTGACACCGATTCTGCCCGCCGACGAACTGCAGGAACTCGGCTTTCGCATCGTCGTCGATCCGATCGGAACACTGCTGGCAACCGGGCATATCGTCAAACAACTGGCGGAAGCTATGCTTCGCGACGGGCGGAGTGACCAGTCGGCTGCGACGCTGCTGAGTTTCGACGAGATCAAGCAGCTGCTGGGACTGCAGGAATTCGTCGCTTCGTGAGACCAGTCGAAAACTGAAGGCGCGCCGAAGACGACCAGTCCGGCTGATGCACATTCATGAGAACCCTGCTCAACACAATATGCCTGCTGTTCACGCTGACGCTGTTCGGCACAGTGGGG
>JAPOLP010000257.1 GCA_029977045.1 Planctomycetota bacterium | reverse complement strand
GGCTGTTACGAACGTTTTGCCGAGGTCGCCGGTGCTTCGGGCGGAGCCTCCTTCAAACGAATGTCGAGATCGAATTCCTGCGTGTAACTTCCGTCGCGTCCACGTTTCTTGATGTCTGATGGGTTCAGTTCGACGCCGGGGCGTTTCATCAGTTCAACTTTGAAAGTCTCGAAGTCGAACCGCTCTTTCGCGTTGCCGGTACCCGAGATTGTGCCGCGTTCGCCGCGCGCTCCCTCGCCGAAATTCAACTTCGTCAGATAGAGCCGTTCGGTACCGCCCATCGCGTCTGCGAGTTGCTTCGTTTCATCCAGCCAGTCGACTCGTTTCGATGCCCACTCGTCAACTGCATTCGCGATCTGCACCTGCGGGGCCAGACGTTTGACCGTTTCGTTCTGTTCGGCGACGGTCTTTTTGGTGTCCGCCAACTGCTTTTCCAGTCGGGAAACGGCATACGTCCGATAACCGAACACGGAAGCGATGAGGAGAACGGCGGCAGCGGCGAGTGCTCCGCGTTTGACGTTGCGGTAGTCCTTCTTCTCCTCCGCACGGCGAGGATTGACGAAGTCGACCGCGTCCAGCACTTCAGATGCCTGGCAGAGCAGATGGCCGATTGGGCCAGCGAATGCTCCGTGAGCTTCCTCGACGGGGCGACAATCCAGTTTGACCTGCGGCCCGCGGAACGGGTCGAGCCGCCGGACGCTGCACTGGAACCGTTCATTGATCGCCGCGTCGAGGCCCTGCTCTTCGGTATCGGAGCCGACGACCCAGGCGTGCGTGATGCGAACGTTGGGAATGCGTTTCTGCAGTGCGATCATCGACCGGCTGATCTCGGACAGAATCGCAGTTCGTGACTGCTCGCTTTCGTCGGCCAGCACCTGCGACGAGTGCGTCATCTGCAGGTAGCCGTCGGCAATCATCGACACTTCCAGCCGATCGCCGTGGCGAGCGATGATCAGACTCACGTCGCCGGCTTCGTGTGTGATATGCCCCTCGGCGAGAATCACCATCGACGCTGCCGAGACCGACGAGATGCCGATCGACTGCACTTCGAGGCCGGCTCGGTCGGCGGCGGTCTGAATCCGGCGCACTCGATCGCGGTGCACCGACGCAACCAGTACATCGCGTGGCGTATCTGCGGAGTGAGTCGACAACGGCAGAAAATCGAGGCTCAGCTGGTCGAGCGGAATCGTCGACTTGGCTGCCGACTGAAAGCGGACCAGGTCCGGCAGTTCGTTGTCGCTGACCGGGGGCACTTCCAGGTGCCGCATGATGACTTCCTCGCGAGGCAGCGAGACAATCGCCTGCCGCGCGGAGATGCCGTGCTCTTTGAGTTGTGTCTGCAGCCACGCGCCGACTCGTTCCGGTTGTCCGATCGCGTCTTCCGGAATGACGCCCGAAAACGATTTCTGGATTCGGACCGACGACTTGCTGACGTCTGCCTGAACGCCGCAAATGCGATCTGCTTCCCAGTCGAGTGCCAGAATTTCGGCCATGTCTGCTTGCCTCTGTTGATGACGGTCTTCCGAGGATCCGCTTTCCCGTGCGGTCAGGCACGGAAAAACTTCAGCTCACATCCGTCGTATCAGTTTGTCTGGCCGGACGTGCCGGTCAGCAGGGATTGACTGTAACCGCGCCCCAGCTCCGTCAGGTCGCGGACGGAGATGATGTGCACGGGATTTTCTGTCGCGTCGAGGATTGCTTCCATGCGGGTAAAGCCGCCGCCCTGCTCGAAATAACCAACGGACTGAACTCGGTAAACGTGTCCGCGTGCCGTCAGGTATTTGTCGAGTTTCGCCATCGTGGCGAGATCGAGAATGCCTTGTGTGACCAGCCAACCGGTCGTCGACCGCGACGTCAGGGCGTCTGACGCGACCGACCCGTCCGGTCCAATCATCGGTGAGGAGACGATTGCGTTGGCCAGTTCCTCGGTCATGTCCGGCAGGCCGGCGAGTGTTTCAAACCGGGCCTGATTGACGTTAATGCGACCGACGATTTCAGTGTCTTCCGTCACGGAGAACGTGTCGAAGAACGCCGGCAGGTATGACTCCATCGAACCGGGGTCGGCGGGCCACGGGCTGTCGAGCGTTGTTTCGACATCGTCGATCTCGACGATCACCTGCGCCCCGATCAGCTCATACAGCGATCGGATTTCCGTCGTCGCCCCCTTCGTCAGATCCATTCCGCCTCGCGTCACCTCGCCGGAAACCGCCGCGCCAATGGCGTTGCCCAGCGCGTTCGCCGCGCCGACAAGCCCGCCGTTCGACGAGTTATTTCCGGAACTGCTCTGCCCACTGCTGCCCGAGTTTGCTGACGTGGAGCCGCTGTTTGATGTTCCGGATGAGCTGCTGCCTGTCGTGCTGCTGCCGGACGTGTCTGTTGAGTCTGTGTCCAACTGAGCTGCGTCGTCTTCAGTAATCAGCGGCTCAACCGGGCCGTTCATCCGAAAGGCGACGATGAACCGCGCCGTGTCTTCGTCGAACTCTTCTTCCAGAGCGTCGTACAGATCAGTCAGCACGCCCTCGTTCACGAAGACCTTCGGGCTGCCGTCGGACCGCAGATTCAGTTCGCGACTGTCGACGGTCAGGTACGCCGCCCAGCCAGGATTCAGCACTCCGTCTGCATTATCAAACGGCAGCGACTGATCGCCGTCATCCTCGTTCGGGTCGAGCAGGCCGTTGCGATTCGTGTCTTCGCCGTACAGATATTCCGGAGTCACGCCGGCCACCTGCAGCAGCTCGTCGATCGATTCGAACTTCGCGTTCTTCGCGAAGTAGGGCGGATCCAGTGACGAGTAGTAATCGCTTTCGGCCCCGTAGTCGCGAGGCTCTTCGTCGTCGTCGACCCAGTCGAGAATCGCGTCGGCAACGTCTTCGGTCATCTCCGGCAGATACATCAGCACGTCGCGGGTCTGCGTCTCATCCAGTCCGAACTGCAGCAACTGGTTAATGTTGATGCGGCCTGACTCGTCGACGAACCCGAAGCGGATGCCGGTCGATGAAGGATCACCTTCCAGCGGTGCCACAATGCCGAACATGCCTCGCCCGCGAGCGTTCTCCGAGTCGCGCAGCATGACACCCTGAAAACGGCCAGGGTTGTGATAAGTGTTGAGGTCGTTGTCGCTCTCCGGGTAGCCGAGGACCGCGGCTGCGTGCTCGATGCCCGATTCAGCAAAGGCCCGCGATTCGGCCTGGCGACCGTACATCCCCGTCGCTTCCGCCTCGGTCACCATGATTTCCGAGAACGTGTAAGCACCGAGAGTCAGCATGGCGACGACAACCAGAACCAGAATCAGCACCGTCCCGCGTCGCGCATCGTCAGCGAGACGAGTCGCGCGCGACGCTGCAGAGCGAGCGATCGCCGAACGCTCTCGCACCGCCAGCGGTCGCAAGTTCCGTTTCAGTTTGTCACTACCTCGCCGCATTAACGATTCCTGTAATTCCGCATTCCGAACTCGCCATTCCGAATTCGTCAATACGCCACTCCCTCAAACGGGTTGGCCGCTGACAGCGGCACGACGATTCGGAACGTGTCCGTCGATTCGGAAGCCGTTCGTCGCAGGAACGACTTCTCCGGAAAGTTCGGATCGCGAAAGCCGATCGTGACGCCAATTGCGTTGGGCAGTCGGGCTTCAATGGAACTGTCCCACTCAGTCAGCCACTCATAGCCATCGTGATAATCGAACGCGAGAAAATTGATCTCGGGAGCCAGCAGCCGAGTCTGCGACGCGAAGTCAGAAGACTCGCCGGCATCGGCTGCCTGCAGCACGGCGAAGCGGTCGCCCGACATTCTCGCCAGGCCTTCGATGCCGTCGTCGGTCTGCACTTCGCTGAGCGGGTTGCTGAGCGAACCGGCGAGGCCCGATTCGCCACCGGCCAGAAAGTACGACACGGATTTCAAATCGCCCTGCTGCAGACTGCTGGTCAGATCGCCGCTGGGTGATTCCTTCGAGGAGGTCGGTCGCGAAATGTGCAGCGTCAGCGATTGGTTGTCGCCGAAGACGCCGGTTGCGTTCGACGAGAACGCGTCGGCGGGATCAGTGAACTCAGCCAGCGTTGTGTCGGTGTCGGTTGTGTCCGTCGTGTCGTCGGTAGTCCCGGTATCGTCGGTGCCCGTGGTTGAGCTACTCGTTGACGTCTCCTCGACGCGATACACCGTCGAGCGGATATCAGCAGCGATCTGTGAGAGCAGAGCGCGGGCAATCTGGGATCGCTCGACTTCAATCTGACCAGCGACTGAGAACTGCCAGTGAATCTCCATCGCACGGTAGACAGCGGTCAGCAGGACGATCGTCAGCCCGAGTGCCAGCGTCAGTTCCAGCAGCGTGAAACCGCCTCGCGGGGCGGGATTGCTTTTTCGGGCAGGTCGCGAAAGACGGATCATAGTTCGTCCTCCGTGGCGGCAGCGGCTTCCGCTTCAGCAGCGGCAGCTTCTTCAAACACGAGCGGATCGCGCAGCAGACGCGAGATCGAGTACGACGCCAATGATTTCTCGCCGCCGCCGTCGTAGTTTGTCGACACGGTGATGTTCAGCAGGTCGGCGTGAGGTCCCGTTGCAGTCGCGAGGCTCCACGTCCAGTTTTCGTCGTCATCAAACGGTTGTTCGGCGACGTCTTCAAGCGGCTCAACACCTGCCGTCAGTTCAGCCAGTTTCGATTCGCACCGCAGGACAGCCTGAGTCTGCAGTCGTGCCGAGACGGCGGTTCGCATTCCGTTATTCGTGAGCTGGCTGAGAGCGACGACCGCTCCCAGGAAGATGCTCAGCGCCAGAACAACTTCAAACAGCGAGATGCCCGCGCGCAAAGAGTCCGCCGAGCCTTGTCGGCTGACGACTTGCATTCGCTTTGGTGGGGCTGTTCGTTTCATCGTGACGATGTTGCTTTGTTTGATCCGAAGCCCCAGGCGACGGTGTGTTGAAACGCCGTCGCCCGCGGCTTCGGGTCAAACGACCTGGTTAGAGACCCGCTTGCACACTCGTTGATCGCCGGGACGTGACAGCTCCTGTCAGGTCACGCACCAGAACTTCGCGGCTGCCTCCGTACTGATCGACGATCGTGAACAATGTCTGAGTCGCGGTTCCATCCGAATAAAACAGAATCGGCGTCGCCCAGGACGCCGAGGACAGTTCCTGAGAGTCGGTCAGGCCGTTGAGCAGTTTGGGATCGAGCGGCGGGGCCGATCCGGTGTCGGTGGTTTCAAACGTGATTCCGTCCGGCAATGTGCCGCTTTGCTGGCCGGAGCGATTTGATGCTTCGTCGTTCTCAGATTCCGTTGCCGCCAGCGGAACACGAACGTAGTGCGTGCCGCCGGGTTCGTACCGGAACTGCCAGGTCTGGTCGTTGTCGACGGCCCGGATTCGCGTACCTGCAAGCAGGCCGCGGACATTTTCGGTCGACTCCGCCAGTCGCTGATCACGCCACGTGCGCATGATCGGCCCTGAAGCCACCGTCGAAAGGATGATCAGCACCGACACCGCCAGCATCACTTCCAGCAGCGTGTAACCGCCGGATGCTCGATGACGGTGACTGGCGGGTGATCGTCTCATTGCGAATCCGGAAGGCTGTTCGGTGGTCTCGTTTTTCATCAGCCGATGGGCGTTAGCCCACGGTTCCGATGGTGAGCCTGCCTGAACCACGAGCTAGCGCCCGTCGGCTAATGGGTCGAAATCAAATTCCACAACGCAGTGCATCCTGAAGGAATGCCAGAACTGCGTGAGTCTGGCATCCCTTCAGGATGCTTTGTTCTCCAATCAGAAATCCGGGGGTCTCAGCTGCGCTGCGACCCCCGGCTACTTTCTGGCATCGCTCCGCGATGCGTATTCGTGACAATCTACGAACGGGAATCAGAGTTCCTGAATCCAGTTCGTGATGTCGTCTTCGTCGCCGTCCTGCCTGTTTGGTCCGGATGACCAGATTGCAGGCTTATCGATCGTTCCCTGGCGATTGCCGCTTGGCGGGGATTCGTAATTCAGGGGAGTGCCCCACTGGTCTTTCGGGATCTCGGCGAGGTATGGCGGAATCTGGCGTCCGGACTTATCGGTGCCCGGCACGATCAGCATGCCGACAACGGTGTCAGCATCGCCGGTTGGATAAACGCCGTCGTGATCGACCGCGTACAACTGAACCTGCTTTTCAAAATCGCGGATATCGATCTTCGTCGCGTCGACCATGGCCTTCTGCTGACGGCCGAGCAGCTGCGGCACGGCGAAGGCGGCGATCACGCCGATGATCATCAGGACGAGCAAAACTTCGATCAGCGTGAAGCCCGCTCGCTTCTGAATGCGGCGCTGGTTTCGAGTCTGAATTTTCACAGGACACTTCTCCTCAAAGGTGGGGCAAAACCGGAGTTCAACTCCGACGGCAGGTTGTTTGGTTTAATCGCTAAATCATCGACGAACTCTGCAGCACGGGCAGCAGCAGTCCGAGCATCACAAACAGAACAAGCACCGCCATCACCAGCAGCATGGCCGGTTCCAGCAGGCGGACGAACAGTTCCAGGTAGCGGTACGTGCGACGTTCCATGCCGTCGGCCACGTCCACGAGTACCTGTTCCAGATTATTGGCTTCTTCGGCGACCGAGATCATCTCGACCGTCTCTTCCGGGAACTGGCCACTGACCCGCAGCGGATCGGCCAGTGACTTACCAGCGGAGATGTTCTCTCCAGCCGAGCCGATTGCTGCAGACAGAACCTTGTTACCGGTCGCGTCCTTGGCGATTCGCAGCGACTGCAGGATCGGCACACCGTTCTTCAACAGCGTTCCGAGGATGCGGCAGAACCGGGCGATGGCCAGGCTGCGGTAGATTCGTCCGGCGCCCGGAACTGCCAGGCGAATCCGGTCGAATGTCTCGCGGCCTTCTTCTGACTGCCCGTAATGCCAGGCCAGGAACACCGCTCCCGCGATCACCCCGGCGACCACGAGACCGTAATTGCCAAGCGTATAACTGACTCCGACAACCGCCGTTGTAATCCACGGCAGTTCGCCTTCGGCTTCGAGACGTTCAAAGACCGGTTCAAACTTCGGGACGAACCAGATCATCATGATCGTCAGCACGGCAGAACCGACCACAGCCAGAAACGCTGGATAAGCGACGGCTCCAACGACGCGGCCCTTCAGGTCCTCCTGATGTTCCGTGAAGTCCGAGATGCGGCGCAGCACGTCTTCCAGAAAGCTGCCTTCCTCGCCGGCTCGGACCATGCTGATGGCCAGGTCGTTGAAGACTCGCCCGTGCTGCCGCATGGCTTCGGCCAACCGGGTTCCGTCGGCGACGTCGTCCCGGATTTCCTGCAGCACCAGTTTGAGTGCCTGATTCCGCGACTGCCGCTGCAGCAGTTCGAGAGACCGCAGCAGCGGAACGCCGGATCGCAGCAGGTCGCTCAATTGAGCGAAGAACGCCGCCAGATCGCGAGCCTTGACCCGCCGACCACGATGCCGCTCCTGCGACTTCGCCGAGTCAGCCAGTTCGACCTTAATCGGAAACAGTTCGCGCGTAGCGAGCGTTGAGACCCCTTCGGTCTCGCTGCCAGCGGTCAGAAGTCCTTTGACTTCCTGCCCACTGAGTGCTCGGGCGACGTACTGAAATTCGGGCATGGGACACGGAAAGGCTGAAGG
>JAPOLP010000443.1 GCA_029977045.1 Planctomycetota bacterium | reverse complement strand
CTTGTTCCCGTTCCGGCAGGCTCGTCGACAAAGTGGTCCGTTCCGCCGGGCCTGACGCTCGACGCCCGCCAGCGCGTGCAGACCTTCATCACACTGCAGGGGGAGATCGACAAGGCCCCGCCGGAAGACGTCAACTGGCTGCAGAAGCTTCCTGAGCTGCAGGCGATTCTTGCTGCCGATTCGGACTCGCTGGTTTCACCAAACGAGATGAGTCGTCCAGGTGCCCCGCTTTTTGGTCAGCCTCGGACCAGTCTGAAGCGAGCTGTCACGGAATTCATTGCCAGGCTGCCTGCGGCTGGCAGGAAGGCCTGGCAACAGCTCTATTCAGATACCGCTGCCGCCCAGTTTCGTGCCGCCACGAAGAGTGGCGAGTCGCGTGCGATCGCGACCGTTGCCAGCCGCTTTGTCGAAACTCCGGCTGGCTGGCTGGCGACGGAACAGCTTGGAGTGCGCAGTCTCGATACCGGCCTGCCAGTGCTCGCCATTCACTACCTCGAGCGACTGCGCCGCTCATCTGAAGCACGCCGCGATCGAGAACCTCGTCTGACACTGACGATCGCCGCCGCGTGGCTGCAGCTCGAACGCGAGGACCAGGCTGGCCTCGCCATTGCGGAACTGCAGAACTGGTTGATGGAGACGTTTCCGGATGACACGTCAGGTGCGGGTTCGTCGTCCCAGGCTGCAGCAATCAAACAAGTCCGGTCGACCGGGACGCGCGAACTGCTGGCCAGTCTGCGGACGTCGCTTCCGGGTCACCTGGCAGTCAGTGATGACGCCAGCGACTGGCGCCAACCCTCGGGTTCAGTCACGAATTCACACAGCGTCGCTCCTGTTGCCGCGACGGGACGCGTTCAGTGGCAGTCGATTACTGACGGCTTCAGCGAGCGGCCCACTGACGCTGACCGCCTGCCGTTCGCAACGCCCTGGGCTGACTACGATGATGAACCATACCCACAGACGCCGGCTCAGATGGCGGGCATGGTCGAACTGGCCATCGAATACCTCGACCGGATTGACATCGAAGAAGCACAGGTTGGCCTGCCGGTCGGACAGCCGCTGATCGTTGGCGGTAAGGCAATCATGCGGACTTTTGATCGCGTTCGAGCGGTCGATGTCGCAACCGGCTCGTTGCTCTGGGAGTCGTTTCAGCAGGACTCCGCGTTTGTTGAACAGTTCAATCTGGCCAGCGCGAAGACGGCACTGAACTTTCCCCGCTCGGATATTCGCTGCCCCATCAACCAGGCTCAGGAAGCACTGCTGCTCGCGCGAACGCGACTCGACCGGACAACCGGAACGATCAGCAGCGACGGACAGCAGGCCTACTTCGTGAACGGCGGCGGCATTGCCGCGCGAGCGACCCGTCACGGTATGGCCCGGCTCACGGAGATCATCCCGAAAAGCTCGAACACGCTGCGAGCGGTCGACCTCGCAACGGGCAGCCTTGTCTGGGAAGTCGGCGGCGCGTCGGACACGCCTCGGCTTCCGGGGGCCGGTCGATTCTTTCTGGGACCGCCAGCCTGTCTGGACGATGGCCTGTTCGTCATCGCCGAAGACGATGGCCAGGCGATCCTGCTGAAACTTGACCCGGCCACGGGAGCGACGCTCTGGCAGCAGGAACTTGGCGAGACCATCGCGCCGGTGATCAACGAAGCGCTGCGGCGCATCACTGGCGAGGCTCCGGTCGTTGCCGGTGGCCTGCTCGTCTGCACGACGTCGTCCGGCCAGGTTTACGCCGTCGAGCCTGACGAACAACGCATCGTCTGGATGAGCAGTTACCCGAGTGAAGTTCAGCCGGTCCCTCAGTTTCCAGTCACGATGCGGTCGAAAAGCCAGCGGATGAATACCGATCTGCAGGACAACCCGAATCGCTGGCGGGAAACGCTGGCAGTGGCTGCGGATGGCCGACTGATCCTCGCAGCCGTGGACTCGCCGGTACTCGCCTGCCTGGATGTCGTGACCGGTGAAGTTCTGTGGAAACAGCCTCGTCGCGATAGCCTGTTTGTCGCTGCCGTGCATGAAAAGCAGGTTGTCGTCGTCGGCGACTACGGTGTCCGATCACTCGACCTGCTCAGCGGGGAAGCTCAGTGGGCCGTCACTTTTGAAAACCGTGTTCCTGCCGGGCGAGGCGTTCGCAGCGGCGAGACTTATCACTTGCCGGTTTCCGTCATCGTGCCACCCTTCAAAAGCGTGGCAACTGAAACCAACGAAGCCGACGCGGACGTCGCCGCGATGCTGTCGCCGGTCGCGTCACTGCAGGGGGCCGTCCTCAGTCTTGATCTGAAGACCGGCCGAGTGCTCGCTGAATCAGCCGTGCCGGATGGCCAGCGTGTCGGGAATCTCTCCGCAGCCGACGGGCGACTCGTCTCGCAGAGTTTCAACTCGGTTGTCGGTCTTGAATCCATCTCCGAACTGCAGACTCGCCTGGCACAGGAGATTGAAAAGCAACCCGAGGCTCCGGCAACGTTGCTCGCCCGTGCGCGACTGCGGCTCCACAACGGTGATCGTTCCGGAATGGGCGACCTTCTGGAGACGCTTAGCACACGTGCAAAGCAAAGGCCGCCAGACGCCTCTGCGAGCAAAGAAGCTGCCCGACTGCAGAGCGATGCCGAGGCATTGCTGATTGGCCAGATCCTCGAAATGCAGAAGCAGGGCGACATACTCGATCAGAAGCTGTTTGATCTGCTTGACCAGATCGAACTCGATGCCGGCACTCAATTGACCATGCAACGCGTGAAGACTGACAGCCTGGTGCGACAGGGGCAGTTCGCTGCTGCATTCGATCAGTTACTTGTTCTGGCCAGCGCTGTGGATGAGTCGCCGGAGCAGGGCAGTGTTCAGCCAACGATCGTTGACGACGGTGTGACTCGGCCATTGTCCGGCTGGATTACCAGTCGGCTGGCTGAGGTCTATCGCTCGGCAACGCTCGCCGATAACGCTGCATCGCACCTGGCGCAGATTGAAGAGAGCATTGGCAAACGGCTGAGTGATGCCTGGCAGGCACCAGCAGCCGAACGCGATACCACATTGCGGAACTGGTTGAGTCTGCTGGCGTGGCACGCGAGTGCGAAAGATGTCCGCCTTGAGCTGGCCGCGTCGCAACCTCCGGAAAAACTGCAGGTTGTCGAACAACTGCTCGCTCCGCTGGTCGCATCTGACTCGCCAGCCAGCGTCGCACAGGGCCAGGCTGCTCTTATTGATGCGTATGCGAAGGCCGGGCGAGTCTCGGCGCTGGAGTCAGCTCAACGCCGGCTTCAGGGAATCGTTCGACAGCATACGATCGCGACCGACGCCCCGCTGCTGAACGGGAACTCGTTAGCTGCCCTCCAGAAACAATGGTTGGAAATCGACGCGGTCAAAGACGCCCAGGTCGCGATCAAATGGCCGGAGACTTCTCCGAAGGAAACGCTGACCGAAGTTGAACCGCCCGCGGAACCCTTGCCGGCGCGGGTTTTCGTTGAGCGGCTTGGCAATGCGTCCGAGGTCTTCGACGGCTGGATCATGGAAATGTCCGTTGAGGGCCTGACCGCAATTGACGCTGATGGTCGGCTGCAGTGGACCATTCCTGCGTCAGATGTTCCAGGCTTTCCAAGCCTGGGGAACCAGCGATTTCGAGCCGTCTGGATGACCGGCGGCAGTCTGTTCGCCACCGTGATCAATTCGGACATGGCCGTCTTCGATGCGTCCCTGTCGCCACCTAAGCGATTGTGGATGAAGTCTTTGATTGCGAACGACCCGGCGCTACTGCCGTTCGGTCAGAAGTCCTACGAGTTCGGAATGCTGGTTTCGACGTACCGTTTGAAATCAGGTTCGCGGGCTCTGGGAGCGGTCGATCTGCTGACGCCGACAACACTCGTCTGGCGATCGAACAACCGACTGCGAGTTGTCGATGCTCGAAGTGGCGAACAGCTGTGGGAACGCCCCGCTCAATCGGGTGAGGGGTTCGTTTTCGGTGACGACCGCCTGCTCGTTCAGTTGGAAGCCGCACCGTCGTCGTCTCGCGTCTTCGAAACTGCAACCGGCCGGCTGCTCGCGACATTTGACCTGCCCGAACGGACTTACCTGGTCTCCGTGAACGGCTCATCGCCTGTCTTCGTCACCCCGCAAGACACGCAGTTGGAGTTCTTCGGGTTGGACGTGATGACCGGGCAGCGACGCTGGGAGTACTCCTGCGAACGTTCGTCGTCTGTCACGTCGCTGCCGTTCGAATCATGGCTGGTCACACTTAAACGCGAAGGCCAGCTGCAGATTCGTGACCTCGCAGACGGCGTCCTGCTGGCTGATTTGAAAACCCAACCTCTCCAGCAGCCGCCTGGGGAACTGCATTTTCATGCAACCGCTGATGGCTTCGTTGTCTTTACGCGGCAGGTGGCGAGTCCGTTTCGCCTGGGTGTGAACCGCCTGAGTACAGCGGCACGCGAGTATTCGCCAATCAACGGATTCGCCTGTGGAGTCGATCTGACAGGATCGAAACTTGCCTGGGAAAGCCAAGTTTCGCCGAACTTCCTGCTCAAGCCCCAGCCACGCAACGTTCCCGTCGTTCTGCTCGCCGGGGCGCACACCCTCACCAAAGAGGGTGGACGGCTGACAAAGCCTCGCTACGAGCTGACGGCTATCGACACTCGAACGGGCAAGCCTGCGACTCAGTTTTCAACCGACGAGGCTTTCCTGAATGTCGACGCCCGTCTCGTCGTGAAGGACGACAAATCCGCCCGGCAGGTCGAGGTTCGCGTCACTGATTCCACTCGACCAGTGACGATTACGCTCGACTACAAACAGGACTGATTTTCTTCCGGGCCAATGTCCGTGAGCTTCGCATCGTCACGCTTGTAGCTGCAGAAACGAGCCAGGGGCTCTTTACTCTCAATCGTCCAACCTCGCGGACCGCCAGAAATCCGAACGGTGCCGAAGTGGTTGGGACAACTCGAAGCTGACTCGGTTTCGGGTCGTTGAGGTGGCGTCATAACGATAAGCTCGCCCGTCGACTGTTTGCTGCTCAACCTGGCGTCTTGTCTGGCGAGGTTTTGGGATGCTCACGATTCAAGGGCGAAGGAAGCGGGTTTGCTCCGGCCTGACACGTCGAGGCGTAATTCAGGCGGGAAGTCTCGGGCTACTCGGGCTGAACCTGCCACAGCTCCTGGCGGCTGAGCGTGTGTCGAGCCAGCTCGGTACTGAGAACGAAGTCGGGCCAACGCTTCCATTTCCGACGGGGCGAGCCAAATCGATTCTGTTCCTCTATCTGTTTGGCGGACCAAGCCAGCTTGAGACGCTGGATATGAAGCCCGAGGCCTCGTCTGAATTGCGAGGTCCGTTTTCTCCAATCGCGTCGCGGACTCCCGGGCTGCGAATCTGCGAGCATCTGCATCGCACCGCCGAGCTGTCAGACCGCTTCGCCGTCATCCGGTCGATGACGCATCAGCACAACGACCACAACGCCTGCCACTACATCCAGACGGGCCACAAGTGGACGCGTTCT
>JAPOLP010000171.1 GCA_029977045.1 Planctomycetota bacterium | reverse complement strand
TGACTATCTCAGTCAGAAAAGCGGACTGAAGTTTCAAGAGACACGGAAAAGTTTCGGCTTGCTTCGGCAAGCCGATTCCGGCCCCGTAGGGTCTGGCCCGACCTGCGGGGCTCTTTTTTGCGCGGACATCTTTTTGGGGCTCTAACGGCGCCCTCACGCTCGCCGCGAATCCCGCAGCTTGAGCACCATACTGACCTCTGCAATACTCCTCGCGCCGTCACCGATTTCCAGGAAGCGACGGAACGACTTCTCTTTGCGGATACGCCCTGCGCCGTCTTCCGCCGCCGGCAGGAAGGCACTCATGGAGCAGCAGAACGTCCACACGCACACGTTCGATAACGGCCTGACACTGATTGTCGAACAGATGAAGGACGTGCAGTCGGCCGCGTTCTCGTTCATGGTCCCCGCCGGGTGCATCTACGATCCTGAAAACGGAAACGGTACGGCCGCCATGCTGGCCGACTGGATCACACGAGGTGCCGGTGACCTCAGCAGTCGCGAACTGTTCACGACGCTCGACAACCTGGGACTGCAACGCGGCGAGTCCGCCGGCTCAAATCACATCACGTTCTCCGGAGCGGCGGTCGCTGATCAGCTTAGTGAAGCACTGCGGATTTACGGCGACATCGTGCTGCGTCCAACTCTGCCCGAAGACCAGTTCGAGGCCGTGCAGGCAGGAGCCGAACAGGCACTGCTGGCCATCGAAGACGAGCCTCAGCGGCAGGTCATGGTTGAGCTGCGGCGACGAACGTTTCGGGCTCCGTGGGGACGATCGTCTGACGGGCGTCTGGAAGACCTGCCGAACATCACGCCAGGCAGCGTGAAAGCTCACTATGACGCTCACTTCCGACCGAACGGAGCGATCCTCGGAATCGCCGGCAACGTCGACATTGATGAGACCGTCCGCTTGATTGGCGATGTCTTCGGCGGCTGGGAATCGAAACCCGCTACCGAGGTCACTCCAGGCGATTGTGGTCCGAAGCGAGACTTCGTGGAATTCGACTCCGCCCAGACACACATCGGCATCGCGTACGACAGCGTGGCGTTCGACGATCCGGACTACTACACCGCGTGGGCGGCGACGAGTGTTCTCAGTGGCGGCATGAGCGCCCGGCTCTTTACCGAAGTTCGCGAACGTCGCGGTCTCTGCTACTCGATCTACGCCAGCCAGGCGTCGATGAAGCACGAAGGACGCGTGCTCTGCTACGCGGGCACGAGCAACGAGCGAGCCCAGGAAACGCTCGACGTGACGCTCCAGGAGCTGAAGAAACTCGGTGACGGTATCGAGGAGTCGGAACTCGCCCGCTGTAAAGCGCGAGCGAAAAGCTCACTCGTCATGCAGCAGGAATCGTCGCGAGGCCGGTCCAGCTCACTGGCCCGCAACTGGTTCCTGCTCGGTCGTGTTCGCACGCTCGAAGAAGTCCGCGACCGCATCGACGCCCTGACTGTCGACGACGTTCTTAACTTCGTGCGTCAGCACCCAGCTCGCGACTTCACCATCCTGACCGTTGGACCGAAGCCGCTCACAGTTAACGACTGAATTCAGCTTTTGTAGCGAAAGTCGCCAAGACTTTCGGAAGTTCGTGCCGAAACCCTCTGCGAGTTTCGCTCGCTTCCATAAGACCAGCTCCGTAACAGTTTGAGACATCCGGCATCCTCACCGGCTCCGCAAGGCGACCATCATGCAGTTTCACGAAACGACGCTCGACAACGGACTGAAGGTCATCGGCGAACTGAACCGCAGCGTTCACAGCGTCGCTCTTGGCTTCTTCGTCCGCACTGGAGCACGCGACGAAACGCCCGAAGTCAACGGCGTCAGCCACTTCCTCGAACATATGGCGTTTAAGGGCAACGAGAAGTTTTCCGCCGACGACGTCAACCGCGTCTTCGACGAGATCGGTGCCGAGTACAACGCTCAGACCGGCGAGGAAGCGACGCTGTACTACGCGGCGATCCTGCCCGAGTACCTGCCGATCGCGTTCGAGATGCTTTCCGGACTTTTGCAGCCATCACTCCGAGAGGATGACTTCAACACCGAGAAGCAAGTGATCCTCGAAGAAATCAGCATGTACCAGGACCAGCCGATGCATGTGGCCTATGACCACGCGATGCAGACGCACTTCAAGGGGCACGCACTCGGAAAGAGCATCCTCGGGCCATACGAGGGCATCGAAGCATTGACCGTCGATCAGATGCGTGACTACCACGCGACACACTACCGCGGAGGCAACATAACGCTGGCCGTCGCCGGCAACACGGACTGGGACCAGATCGTCAAACTCGCCGAGCAGTACTGCAGCGGTATTCCGTCGGGAAATGTCGAACGACCCATCGTCGAACCACAGTCACCTGGCGGTCTTTCACTCGTCCCGCAGGACAGCCGAGTGCAGCAGCACGTAGTGCAAATGACGCCAGCTCCGTCGGCTCAGGATGACCTGCGTTTTGCCGCTGAGATCCTGACCGTCATCGTTGGCGATGATGGCGGCAGCCGGATCTATTGGGAGCTGGTCGATCCGGGGCTCGTCGAGTTCGCTGAACTGGGCTACTACGACTACGACGGAGCCGGTCTGTTCACGACCTGGATCGGCTGCCAGCCCGACAAGACACAGGACATCCTCGCCCGTATTCAGGAAATCTATCGGCAGGTCAATCTCGACGGCGTAACAACTGAAGAACTCGAACAGGCCCGCAACAAGGTCGCCTCGCGAGTCGTCCTGCGAAGCGAACGACCCATGGGCCGGCTGTCGTCACTCGGCGGTAACTGGGTTTCACGACAGGAATACCGCAGCGTCGCCGACGACCTCGAAACGCTGCGATCACTGACGATCGAAGACATCCGCCGCGTCCTCGACGAATTCCCGCTCGGAGCCCTGACGACTTCAACTGTCGGCCCCTTGAAAGAACTCGAACTCTGATTTGCACCAGACTCGTGCTTTCAATCAACCAGCGACATCAACAACGAACAGCCACAATGAGCGACACGCCGAATATAATCTTCATCATCACGGATCAGCAGCGTTACGACACGATCAATGCGCTGGGATTTGACTTCATGGATACGCCGAACCTCGACCGGCTGGTACGTGAAGGCATCCGTTTTACGCAGTGTCATGTGACGGCGGGATCGTGTGCTCCAGCTCGGGCGAGTCTTTTCAAGGGCTACTTCCCGCACACGACCGGGATCCTGAAGAACGCAGACCTGTGGCGGCGGTCGTGGGTCGAGCTGCTCAACGACGCCGGGTACCACTGCACGAACATCGGCAAGATGCACACCTGGCCGTTCAATTCGTCGGTTGGGTTTCACGAGCGGTACGTCGTCGAGAACAAAGATCGCTACCTGGAAGGCCGGTACTACTTCGACGAGTGGGACAAGGCGCTGCGGTTTCGCGGCCTCGTGAAGCAGCAGCGCGAGCTATATCGGCAGCTGCCGGACTATCACGATCGGCTCGGCGCGTTCGAGTGGGAGCTTCCGGAAGACGCTCACCCGGACAATTTCGTCGGCGATCTCGCGTCGTGGTGGATTCGCAACTATCCGAAGATGGATCGCCTGTTCCTGCAGATCGGCTTTCCGGGGCCACACCCGCCGTACGATCCCGTGCCGCGTTACGCTGAGCCTTACCTGAAGAAAGACCTGCCGCTGATGGAGGTCACTCAGGAAGAACTCGACGGTCAGCCGCCTGCGTTCAAGGAACTGCGGCAGCACAACGTCGAGATCGATCACGACTCGGTCGTCCATCAGCTCAACCCGTCGCACGAAGCCCGGCATCGTCAGCGTGCCTACTACTGCGCGAACATGACGATGATCGACGAGAAAGTCGGCGAAATCATTCAGGCTCTGGAAGACACCGGCTACATCGACAACTCGGTCATCATCTTCACGTCGGACCACGGTGATGCACTGACCGATCATGGTCACAGCCAGAAGTGGACGATGTACGACGTTATTACGCGAGTGCCGTTGATTGTCTGGGCGCCGGGCCGGTTCGACGCTGGAAAGGCCGTCGACGCTCTCGTGCATCAGATGGACCTCGGCCCGTCGATTCTCGAACTCGCTGGCTGCGAAGTGCCAGCAACGCTCGAAGCGAAAACGCTGCTGCCCGCGCTCGAAGGCAAGGAGTTTCCCGGTCGCGACTACCTGTTCGCCGAGCAGGCAAAGGACGGCATTCTGACCGGTTGTGAGTTCATGACGATGGTCCGCGGCCACGAATGGAAGCTCGTGCATTTCCTCGACGATCCGCACGGTCAGTTGTTCGACCTGGTCAACGATCCGGACGAAATCAAGAACCTGTGGGACGACCCAGCCTTTGCCGATCGCAAGCAGGAACTGCTCGCCGTCCTGCGGGAATGGAGAATCCGCAGCCAGTACCAGACCGCTGACTGGTGCGCTGAGTGGCGGTAGTTCACCGTTCCGACGGTAGCCTCGACAGTCTGAAGCGGTACCCTATCCGTGTTTGCTTCAAGCCAGTGTTTCGCTGAACTGTCAAGGTACATCCCATGAACCGGTTGCTGTCGAATTTCGCACGGCTTTGTCTGCTCATCCCGTTTCTGTCGTCGGCGGCTGTCGCTCACGCAGCGGAACCGGCACTGAAAATCGACGCGTCGACGCGTGACCGTTGTCTGGCCGTACTGCGGGCTGGCTTGCACGGCGAAGACTTCTGGCCGTCGATTCACGCAGCCGAGGGACTCACGCTTGGCGGTTACGGCCAGGAAGTGCGCAAGTTCCTGGAACCGAAGCTGAAGACCGAGCAGGATGATCAGCGACGTTGTGGCATTGCCCGAGAACTCGTCCGCGCGGGTGATCGCAAAAAGTCGGCAGTGCTGCTCGACATTCTCGCGGGCAAGGACGACCGCGGGCACGTTCACGCGGCCGAGAGCCTCTTCAAGATCAACGAGATCGGCGACGGACACTCGATCCGGTTGGGCCTTGCAACGACCGAAAACATCCGGCTGCGGCTGATGGCGGCAGCGGCCCTCGGACGAGCCGGCAGTCCGGCGGCAATCGAAGTTCTCCGCGAAACTCTCCCCGACAAGGATCCGGACATCGCCCGTCTGGCAGGCTGGGTCCTCGGGCGGATTGGAGACGAGTCGGACCTCACTCGCCTGAGGAAGCGGCTGCAAACCTGCGATGACAAACTGGCGAGGGCGTTCATCGAGCACTCGCTGGCGGCTCTCGGCGACGAGGCCGGTCAGCAGGCGCTGCGTCGGAACCTGACGAGCGACGACGGAGCGGTCAGAACGTACGCGGCGGTGTTTGCGGGTGATGCCGGAATGACTGACGTCGCGCCTCAGCTTAAGCGGATGCTCGACGATGCCGAACCGGATGCTGCTATCCGTGCCGCACAGACGCTGCTGTGGCTCGCGGCTGAGAAGTAACGAGTGAGACTCGCGTCACGATCGCTTGGATCGTCAACGTCGAGTGCGAGATTGCAGCTCAACTGACACGGCCGGTATCTGCCGCAAGATCGTTCTGTCGAGACGCAGTTCGCCAGTTTGCCTCGCCGGAGACCACCGCGATTTGTTCAAGTCGTACGGGCACGAGGTCGTGGCTCGCGGCCAACGCCGGGTTATACTCGCCTGCGTGCGTTTGAACGGCGAACGCTCCCGAGGAATGGAATCGCGGGACGACGGCAAGGGACGGCTTACCCGTTAACAGTAAGCGTTCGGTCTCGATGCCCTTTCGTCTCCTCTTCGGCAGCGTTCTGAGCTGTGCCGCTCTACTGGCAGTGCTGATGCCAGCGGCGAATCTGAGCGCCGCTCCGCCTGTGCTGCGGCAATCAGACGGAGCCCCCGGCGAAGGCGGCCCGCTCGATGGCACGAGACTGGAGTTCGCTCAGAAGGACGCTGGACTTCCGGAACAGGACGAACCGTCCCAGACCGAAGACGTGTCGCCAGAAGGCGACGATCCGATCGACGAGGGAGTTTCCATTACCCTCGACGCAACGGACCATCTGGCGCCCGTCGATAAAGCGCTGCAGACCGCCTGGCGACGAGCCGTGCAGGCAACGCGTCAGAAAAACTGGCCGAAGGTTCTGCAGCATCTGGCCCAGATCATTGGACGACCGGACGGCAGTGCGACCGAGGATGCGATGATCCGTCTGCCGGACGCGACGCTGCGTTCGGCCAGTCTTGAAGCGGCGAGGCTGCTGCTGAATCTGCCGGAAGAGCTTCGAAGCGAACGCAGCCGGCAATTGGAATCCGCTGGCAACGCCGCTCTGAAACGAGCACCCGAAGACGGAAATCTGAGAGAACTCCAGCGAGTCGCCATGCACTTCGCTGGGACGCCTGCCGGTGATGCAGCGGCTGACCAGTTGATTGCTCTGGCGGTCGATCGCGGCCATTTCGGCCTCGCGTCTGCGTGGTCCGCTGTTCTGACGGACGCTGACACAGATGCGTCGCGTACCGCGTCCTGGCAGCGACGCGACGAGCTGATTCAGCAGGTGCTCACTCGCTCGGAACATCGCCGTCCCGGCTATCGGGCAACGAAAGATGACACGTCACCGACCCGGCATCTCGCACGCGAGTTAACGCCGGACGCTCCTGAAACTCTGTCGGAATGGTCTCTGATCGGTGGAAACACCCGACGGCACGCAGTTGTGCAATCCGGGACTCCCACTCTGGTGAAACGCTGGTCGAGTGTGTCGACATCCGACCCTCGGCTCGCTGCGCGGATCGACCAGATGATTGAGGACCTGAGTTACGACGGTCGCTCATCAGTACCGGTCGGAGTTCCACTCTTTATCAGCGGTCGGATGGCGCTGCGGACACTGCGGGGAATCGAGGTTCGGGACGTTCAGACGGGACGGTTATTGTGGACCGCCGGAGAACGGAAGTCTCTGGAAACACTATTGGGCGGAGCCGATCGGACCGCCGTTGATGCTGAGTTCGACGACTTTGATAACGGGTTGTTTGCCGTCAACGAACTGAATCAGGAATTTGAAGCCGCTGATCCGACTGGCGGAGCGCTCGGCCAGGCGATCTTTCAGAACGCGACCTACGGGTTCCTGAGCAGCGACGGTGATCGACTGTTCGCGATCCTGGACGACCCGGTGTATTCACTGGGCCGTACCTCGGTGCGGAACCGCAATGGCCGAGACGTCAGTCCCGAACCGGGCTCGGCATCGGCCAATCGGCTCGAAGCCTTCGATCTGAAAAGCGGGCATCTGCTCTGGCGACTTGGCGGCCCGGAAACAGGCGAACCGGCCTCGGCTCCATTGGCTGGCTGGTTCTTTCTTGGCTCGCCGCTGGCAACCAACGACGGTCTGTTTGTTGTCGCACAGAACTCGGAAACGATCCGACTGTTCTGTCTCGACGCGGAAACCGGACGCGTTCGCTGGTCGCAGCGGATCGGCTGGTCGGATGACCGTCTTGATCGCGATCTGAACCGACGTCTGTGGGCGGCGCTGCCATCGCTGGCGAACGGAGTTCTCGTCTGTCCGACCAGTGCCGGATGGGTCGTTGGTGTCGACAGTCTGACCGGGACACTCCTGTGGGCTCATCGCTTTTCAACACGAGCACCCGAGGGTGGTAACGGACCTCCGGGGCTGTTTCTGCGGAATCGCGGAATGCTGGAAGTCGCTAACCGACGAGTCGATTCGCACTGGGTGGCCGCTCCGCCGGTCGTCGCGGGGACGAGCGTTCTGCTGACGCCTCCTGAAACAAAAGACGTCAACGATCCGTCGACGGGGATCATTGTGTGTCTCGACCTGTTCTCCGGCAGGAAGCTGTGGGAACTCCCGCGACGGGACGCGAATCAGCTCGCTGCCGTGACCGAGCGTGTCGCCGTTCTTGCGAGCAGCCGATCGCTCGATGCTCTGACGCTTGACGGTCGCCCGGCATGGAAGTTCGTGCTGCCGGACGACGCGGGACAGATCTCCGGTCGAGTGCTGGCATCCGCAGACACGCTTTTCGTGCCGACTCAATCTGGGGACGTTTTCGTCGTTGCCATCGAGACCGGCAAACTGCGGCAACAATTGTCGCCGTCTGAAGATCAACGGCTCCCTGGCAGCCTGTATTCGTACAACGGCCTGCTGGTTTCAGTACATCCTGCCGAGGTGACAGCCTTTGAACTGCAAAGCACGCTCGAACAGAAGCTGCGACAGAACGCAGAAACGCAATCTCCGCGACTGTTGATTCAGCGGGCTCAACTCGCACTGGCCCGAGGGGATTCTCAGGAAGCACGGAAAGCTCTGCAGGCACAGACACTTGAAACAGCTGCCGAAGCAGACCGAGCCGCGTTTGATGCTGTCGTACTGAAAACGGCCAGCGAATTGCGGAAGGCCGGGCCAGGCCAGTCGCTCGAATTTCTGGACGCGACGCCGCAGGCGTCCGATTCGACAGGAGCTTCCGCTGAGCGGGCAGCGCTGGAGGTTCAATTGCTGCAGCAGTCGGGACGCCGGCTCGACGCGTTTCGCAGGCTGATGGAGATTGCAGAAGCGGGAGAATTCGACCAGCAGACTCTTCGACAATCAGACGACTCGCGGCTGGCGACTTCCGTGTCGAACTGGCTGCAGTTGTCACTGGCCGACACCTGGTCGAGTCTGACTCCTGACGATCGACGGCTTGCCGATGCCGACGTCCGTCGACTGTTCGCTGATCGGGAAAGTACGAGGGTATCCGTCACCGATTCCGCCAGAGGAACACCGGTCGGTCGTCTGGCGGCAGCATTAGTTTTTCACGGAGAAGGTCAGACGACGCTCGCTAAGCTGGCGCGGCAGGCCGACGAAGACGGGCGGCGATCCGATGCCGTTCTCTGGTGGACTCGAATTCGCGCGGCGGCAACTGGGCCGGAGCTGAACGTTGAAGCTCAACTGCGGCTGTCTCTGCATGAGTTTCCTCTGCTGACAGAACGCGACCGCGACTGGCGTCTGGCAACGATTGGCCAGCGGATCTCGGACAGCGGACTTTCCCGATCGGAACCGCTCCTCCATCTGCTCGACGCCGCAGCGCGACTGCATCGTGACCTGTCGAGCCAGGTCCGATCGCTACACGATAACGCGAGGCTAAAGACTCAGTTGACGGTCAAACTGCAGCGTCTCCCCAGCACCGATGTCGAATCGAAGTCGCAGTTCCTCACGGATAGTGCTGGTCAATCAATCGTCGGTCCGCGTTTCTCCGCGATGCTTGTCTCACACGATTTCGACGGCGACCACCTGGCTGTAGTGGACCATTTCGAGAATGGTCGAACCTGGAGTGTGCCAATCGGCAGCGTGGCTTCGGCCCAAGCACC
>JAPOLP010000229.1 GCA_029977045.1 Planctomycetota bacterium | reverse complement strand
CCTGATACCGAACAGCGCCTTAAAGTAACTCGATCGCGACATCCAGCTGTGATGTCTTTCTGCCGCCAAAGAAAGCTGCTCATCCTGACGATTACGCCGTTTACAGTGATTCGACGCTTCCGTCAGTTGGTCACACAACGGAGCTTTTCGCATCGAGTCGGCGCTGCCGCTTTCCGTGACACAGAATCGAACGTTCTGTGACTCCGGAGGGTACCAATGAGCCGCGACTCGCTTGTGAAGTGGGGCCTGATTGCGCTTCTGGCGACAGCGAGTGTCCTGATCATCGCCATCAAGGGACTGACCTTTCCCCTGGATCATTGCGCGCGACCACTTCTGGTCTGCGGAGCGATGATCTCGGTTGCCGTCTTCTACGCCCGACGGAGCGTCGAGCAGTTTGTGATCAGTGCTCACGCACTCGCGCAGATTGTTGCGTTTTCAGCATGTTATTCCGTCGCGATGTACTGCGTGGCCTCCTTCAACTCCCCACTGGCCGATGACTGGCTGGTGAGCTTCGACAAGGCCTGCGGCGTCTGCGTCGCGGACGTCGCTGCGTGGGCGGCGAACGTTCCGAAGCTATCCGGGCTCCTGCAGATCGCCTACGCCACCATGCTGATTCAGACGGCCCTCGTCGTCATCTCGCTTGGTTTCGCGAACCGCCGACAGCACCTGGAGTCGTTTGTGCTGTGCTTCATGGTTTCAAGCACGCTTGCTCTGGCCGTGTTTGCATTTCTTCCGGCTGAGGGCCCCTTCTGCTCGTACGGGTACGAGCCAGACGCTTCTCAGCAAAGATTCCTGGACGACTTTCACGCCATGCGATCCGGAGAACGCACACTCGTGACGTGGAAGAAAGCCGAAGGCCTGATCACGTTTCCATCGTTCCACACGACCTGGGCGTTGCTGCTTGCCTGGGGGCTTCGCGGATCCAGGTTCCTGTTCATCCCGGCGTGCCTGCTGAATCTGGCCGTCGTCGCATCAACGATGACGACCGGCTGGCACTACTTCGCAGACGTGCTGAGCGGAACAACTCTCGCCGCAGGCACGGTGCTGGCAGCGGGACGAGTGAACCTGTGGCTGTACCAACCCGACGGCTCGCCGAAACGCGTCGGCGTACCGGCTTCCCCCTGGCCGCAACAGAGCCCCCCGGCGATCCCTCAACCCGCGTACGGAACATCCTCGTGATCCGCAACCGCCAGGTCGCAATGGCAATCTGGTGTCCGCGTGCCGCAGGCACAAGAAGCATATCTGCCTCACTCGGTTTGTCATGCGAAAACGTGCGTCTGCCAAACCTGCTCCGACCGCAACCAGCAGAGCTACTCGCCGAACGGCACCATGTGGGGAAATGCCTCTTCCGTCCCGTTGAGAAAGCGACTGCCTCGAATGACCAGAATCCCGCTCGGCCCGTTATTCAGCACGAGCTTTCACTTCTGAGCCCGCGTCCCGGAAAGTAACACTCAGGTTGAACTCGACTCCGTCTTCTGGACACTGGCGGGACGATCTGCGAGAACTGCCGTGTCACGAATCATTCCTGCTCTGAAAGATGGATCATGCGGAGCGTTCAGTTGTCACTGCGATCTCCTTTGCCGCTGAGAATCCTTCTGGCCGCGGTCGCCGGGCTTGTCGTGCTGGCTGACAGCGAACCGACACGCGCTCAGGCTGACCGTGCTGCCCTGGAGCTGGCGGAGGAGCAGGCTTTCAAGGAAGCAACTGTTGCGGCCAGTCCGTCGGTGGTCCGGATCGATACCGTCGGCGGACTCGACATGATCGGGCGGCAGTTGACGAGTACAGCGTCGACGACAGGGCTTGTGATCGACGCTGAGGGATACATCGTCTCCAGCGCGTTCAACTTTATCGCGAAGCCGACGTCGATTCTGGTCACGCTGCCGGACGGTCGTCGATTTCCAGCAAAGACGATCGCCACCGACCGACTGCGGATGATCACGCTGCTGAAGATCGAGGCAACCGGACTCAAGCCACCGGTGCTGGCCCCCAGGGCGGAGCATCGCGTCGGACAGTGGGCGATCGCTCTCGGGCGAACGTACGACACAGCACTGCCGAGCGTGTCCGTTGGGCTGGTCAGTGCACTCAATCGTGTGTGGGGCAAGGCGATTCAGACCGACGCGAAAATCTCACCCATCAACTATGGCGGCCCGCTGGTCGATATTCGCGGTCGAGCGATGGGCGTTCTGGTGCCGCTCTCGCCACAGGCGGATTCAGAGGCAGCCGGTGTCGAGTGGTACGACTCGGGAATCGGTTTCGCGGTGCCGCTGGAAGATATCCTCCGCGTTCTGCCTCGGCTGAAGGAGGGCAAGGACCTGCGTCCCGGTCTGGCGGGAGTGACGTTCAAGACACGCGATCCGAACGCAAAGCTGCCCGCGATCGACCGAGTGCGCTACGACGGGCCCGCGTGGCATGCGGACCTCAAGTCCGGCGACCAGATCGTGCAGGTCGACGGAAAGCCGATCGAACGGATGGCTCAGTTGCTGTCTGTGCTGAAGAGCCGACTGGAAGGCGAGATGCTGACCGTGACCGTCAAACGCGACGAGGAAAAACTTACCCGCTCGCTGACGCTGGTCGCAGAAGTGCCGCCGTACGAGTCCGGGTTCCTCGGCATCCTGCCGGAGAGGCTGGCGGAAGCGACAGGCGGCGTACGAGTCCGCTTCGTGTTTCCCGACAGCCCCGCAGCGAAGGCTCAGATCGAAGCCGGCGATCAAATCGTCTCGCTCAACAAGGACGCGATGCCAACGGCGGCGGCGTTGCTCGACCGGGTCAGTCGGCTGCGGCCCGGCGAAAAGGTTGCCCTCGAAGTCGATCGGGACGGTAAGTCGCAGACAGTTGAACTCGAACTGAGTTCGATTCCTGAAGCGATCCCTGAGACGCTGGCGGCAGCCACGGTCTCGAAGGCGGAGAAACCTGCTGAAGGGAAGGCAGAGAAACCTGCTGAGGCAGACGATGAGAAACCGAAGACCGGTCGCTTTACTGCGAAGCTCGACGGCTACGATCAGGAGCACTGGGCTTACGTGCCGGACGACTGGTCGCCCGGCCGCACCTGGAGCCTGCTCGTCTGGATTCACCCGACGGCAACGTCAATGGAAGCAACGATCTTCAATCGCTGGAAGTCGGTCTGCGATCATCGAGGCATTCTGCTGCTGGCTCCAAAGTCGAAGTCCGGTCGTAACTGGACGGAGAACGAGACCGAATACGTGCGTGACGTCGTGAAAGACTTCTCTGCAACCTACAAAGTCGCCGCCGACCGAATCGCGATTCACGGCTTCGATGACGGCGGCGTCTTCGCCGCAACGGTCGCGTTCGAGCATCGCGAACTGTTTTCGGGAGTCATTCTGGCGGGCACCGGACTGCGCAAAGCTCCGCCGGAAAACCTGCCCGACTTCCGCCAGCAACTGCTGCTGGTCTCGGGAGCCAACGACCCGGTCACCCGCCTCGTCGACTTGACCGTCGACGCAATTCGAGGGCTCAAATTTCCGGTCACGCAGATCAAGCTTGACGACCTCGGCCACGAATACCCGAAGGACGAGTCCATCGACCAACTCGCCCGCTGGCTCGACAGTCTCGACCGGATCTGAATCGGCCCACCGCAACCGCAGGCAACTCGGACAGGCAGGTCGCCCGACTGTTGCAGAAAGTGGATTCCGAACATTCGGAACGACCATCCAAGTCCCAATTTCTTTTGTCGATCGCCAGGGCACACACCTCCGAATCAGATCGTGCCCGGAAATTCGCACCTAGGTTTCGGAAGGACCAACCTCTCCTTCCGACTGAAGTGCGATCGTCATGCCTCGCGTTCTGATTTTTGTTGTCGCCTACAATGCTCAATCGACGCTGCAGGCGGTCATTCGGCGGATTCCTCGGAAGATCTTCGAGGAGTTCGAGGCCGAGGTGCTCGTGATCGATGACGGGTCGACGGACTCGACATTTGAAGTCGGGATTCAGATTTCAGAGCCGTTCCCCGGCGTTCCGCTGAAGGTTCTGAAGAATCCGTCGAACCTGGGCTATGGCGGAAATCAGAAGCTCGGGTATCGCTACGCGATTCGGGAAGGTTTCGACTACGTCGTGCTGCTGCACGGCGACGGCCAGTACGCTCCGGAAGAAATGCCGCGACTGCTGCATGCGGCGATCGATGGCAAAGCCGATGCGGTGTTTGGCTCGCGAATGCTGAACTCGGGCGAGGCTCTCAAGGGCGGGATGCCGCTTTACAAATATGTCGGCAATCGAATCCTCACGACGTTTCAGAACCGGATCACAGGGCTGAAGCTGTCTGAGTGGCACTCGGGGTATCGCCTGTATTCAGTCAAGGCTCTGAAGAAGATCGCCTTTGAACGCAACTCGAACGACTTTGACTTTGATACCGAGATCATTCTGCAGTTGCGAATGGCGGGCTGCGGGATTCAGGAAGTGGCCATCCCGACGTACTACGGAGACGAGATCTGCCACGTCAACGGCCTGCGATACGCGCTGCAGGTTGTCCACGCGACCGTGATGGCCGGACTGTCCCGACTGGGAATCTTCCACGACGAGAAGTACGCGACGCAGGGATCGCCGTACCGCAGCAAGTTCGGCTACGCGTCCTCGCACCAGATGGCACTGGACGCGGTGCAGCCTGGTGAGCGGCTGCTGATCCTCGGTTGCGGGCCGGTCGAAACCGTTGCTCCGTTTGCTGAGATCGCCGAGGACACGCTGCTGGTCGATCTCGAAATCACCGGGCAGCACCTGCTGCTCTCAAGGAACGTTCTGCAGGCGGACCTCAACGCGATTGGCGAGGACGACCTGGGCAATCAGCCGTTCGATACCGTCCTGCTGCTGGACGTAATCGAGCATCTGCGCGACCCGGCAGCGTTTCTGAGCACCCTGAGAAAGTGCCGGCAGCTGCGAAACGCCCGGTTCATCGTCACGACTCCGAATGTTGTCTTCGCACCGATCCGCGTGATGTTTGCTCTGGGGCAGTTCAACTACGGGCCGCGAGGGATTCTCGACAAGACTCACACGCGGCTGTTTACCTGGGGTTCGCTGCGACGGATGGTTCGGCAGGAAGGCTTTGATATCTCGGCCTTCCGCGGAATACCCGGTCCGTTTCCGCTGGCACTCGGCCATGGCCTGGCCAGTTCGCTGCTGCTGCAGCTGAACAGTCTGGCAATCACTCTGATGCCACGCACGTTTTCGTATCAGCTCTTCTGCGAGATCACACCGCAGGCCACCGTCGAAAACCTGCTTGAAGCGGCCGAGACGCATTCTCTCGAACTCTGCGAGCTGATGACGGCATGACGACTTCCACGACGATCGAACCGCAGACGGCGTGCCTTGAGGCAAACCAGAGTGACTGGCCTCGCAGGTATATGGCTGCGCTGTGGGCGTGCGTCGCTGGCTACGGTCTGTGGATGACCTGGCGCGTGGGTAACTCGACACTGTGGCTCGACGAAACTCTGACGGCGTGGATTACGAGCAGCGATCTACGAGCGTGCTTCAATCGTGCCTGGGATTACCAGGGGCAAAGTCCGCTGTATTTCGTTCTCGTCTGGTGCGTCCGGCAGGTTCTCGGTTCCAGCGAGCTGGCTCTGCGTGCTCTGTCGCTGCTTGCGATTGGCGGCAGTGCCGTCACTTTCCGGGCTCTGTTGCAACAGGCGGGTTACCGGCGGGAGGCGTGGATCGGCGCCATGACAATCGCCGTTGTCCTGATGTCGGACAGCTCTGCGGGTCTGAGTGCTCGGCCATATCCGCTGGCGATCTGGTGTTCCCTGCTGTCGCTTCTGGGGCTGCTGCGGTGGCTTGACGGTCCGTCGAAGCGAACCTGGCTGCTGTACGTTGTGGCGACCGCACTGACGATCCTGCTGCACTACATCTTTGCGACGATGGTACTGCTGCATCTGCTGGTTCTGGCTCGAAGAGGCCTCAAGGACAAGCAACTTGTGTACGGGAGCATTGCGGCTCTGGCTGCCGTGGGAATCTGCCTACTACCTGCGGTTCCCCACGTTCTTGTGGTGGCTCAGAAATCAAAGCTCTACACGATTTCGGAGCCGCCCACTCTCATGACGACGTTCGCGGCGCTGGGATCGTCGGTCGGCGTACGAATGCTGCTGTGCGTCGGTGCTTTGTTTCACATACTGACACGGAATCAGCCGCTGCGCGAGACCGCTCGGGAATTCGTTCCGGGCCTGTGCTGGTGGGCAGTGGCCCCGCTGGGAATTCTGCTGATCTATCACCTGTCGGGTGTCTGCGTAAACGTGCCTCGATATTACCTCTGGCGTCTGCCTGCAATCGGACTGATGGTGATTGCCGCAGTCCGCGTGGCGGGGAGCCATCGAAGGGTCGCACTGCCGCTCATTCTGCTGCTCTGTTTTGCCGTGCCGGCTCTCCGAAAGCCCGAGGTGACCGGCTGGAAGGAAGCGTTCGCATGGGGACAGCAGTACTCGGAGAACGAATTCGAGCCTGTGGTGTACTCCGGCCTGATCGAATCCTCGAACGCGATGTGCGTCGAGGACGAAGGCTTTCGCGAGTACATGCTCGCACCTCTGTGGCATTACACGGGCCATGCTCAGGGACAGGTGCTGCCCATGCGACTGCGGCGGTCTGAAGAGCTGTTCGGCAGCACGCTCGCGGACCTGCTGAACCGAAACGACGGCCTGGTCTTCTATCTCGCCCGCTTACCGGATGTCAGTGACGAAGTCCGCCAGCGAGCGGAATTTGCCGGTCACGAGGTCGTCGCAAGAAAAATGACGAACGACGTTGAGGTTGTCGTGACCCGACGTTCGTCGACGCCGACAAGCAAGCCACAGCTGATCTCGGATCTGAATTGAAATCACTCTGACTGAGCACGCGTTGCGATCACTCCGTGGCGACGACCACCGGAGTCATTCACTGCCTCGCACGGTCAACCGCAGTCGCTCCGTGCCAGACTGAAGTTCGACGTGCCCGGCGTTGTGCGGCATCGCGATGCCGGAAAAGCTCGCGTCACCCGGCATCGTCAGATCGTCGATCAGCTTTCCTGACGAATCGACGGCGGGCGTTCCGGTGCGGCGATCGAGCAGTGTCAGATGCCGCGTCTTTGCCAGCCGTAAGAGTGGCGATCGGGTTTCCCGCAGAAGAATCAGGAACGGCAACCGGGACACCTCGTTGAGCGGCAGGCCAACCTGCCCGGCGTCGTAGTACCACGGTTCAGCGTCCGTCTTTTTTCGATCGAAACTGACGAAAGTTCCCTGGGCGTTGATTGACTGAAGGCTGCCGAGTGATGCCCGGGCCAACTGACTGCCCTGCAGCAACAGCAGCCAGCGGTTGTCGTCGGGGATCAGTGTGACACGATTTTTTCCAATCCTGCGGTCCGCGAGGATCTGCACGTAACTCGAGACCTCTCCCGTTCGGAGATCGAGTGTCTCGAAGTGGCCGCGCGACTTCATGACTGCAAGCGTGGTGTCACCGACAAGATGGAAACCAGCGTCTGCCGGAAACTGGTGGTCCCAGACCGATTTGCCGTCGGAGGTCTGTCGAACTGCGATTACGTCACCAGCGATGTCTGCAGTAACCGTTCCACTGAAATCGCGCCGCAGGACGGACGGGACCACTGGCCTCTGGTCAGCATTCTCGACAGAGCGACCGTCTGTCATACGATAAGTGGCGTGCGGTCGTCTTCGAGCGTCGATCAGCACGACGGCCTCACCATCAATCACGGCGTTGAGGCTGGCCTGCACGCCCTTGCGACGCCAGCACACTCGGCCTGTTTGAATCTCGATGACCAACAGCTCTCGTTCCGTGCGACAGCAGAGGTATTGGCCGCTGCCCGATGGACTCAAAACGCCATCGTGTTCTTCAAGCTGCTCGATCCAGTCTTTACCGGAGACCATGGGACGCATCTGGCCTCCGTTGTGCTGACTCCGCAGCGGATCAGAGCCCAGCGTCAATGTCCAGAGAACGCGGCGGTCCGCAATCGACAGACACAACAGACGACGGTTCTGCAACGTAAGGAGGACTGTCCCAACACGTCGGACGATCAAAGGAGTTCGAGCCGACGCCACGCTGCCGAT
>JAPOLP010000784.1 GCA_029977045.1 Planctomycetota bacterium | reverse complement strand
GCAGCGGCTGGGCGGGCAGTGGCTAGCTGATCGCCGTCGAAGCCTGCGAATACCGGCGACACTTCCTGGCGTTCGAGCCACACGTTGCGGCGATCCTCAATATCGAGGCGGACCACTTCGACTGCTTCGCGACGGTGAGTGATGCTCAAGCCGCATTCGCCGACTTCGCAGCGCGAGTTTCGCCAGCAGGTCGGCTGATCGTGCCCGCAGGTGACGACGGTACGGCAACCGTTGCGAATCGCGCCGCGTGTCCTGTTGAGCGATTCTCAATCACGGTGGACGACGACTCTGTTAGCTGGCGAGCCACGGAAATCGAAATTGTAGGAAACGGGTCGCGATTCCGCGTGACGTCGCCGAGTGGAGACTCGCAGGTTATGGAGCTTCCGGTCCCAGGCCGGCACAACGTCAGCAACGCCCTGGCAGCAATCGCGGCCTGCAGCGCTGCTGGCGTTTCGCTCGGCACAATCGCGGACTGGCTGCGGACGTTTCGAGGAACTCGGCGGCGGTTCGAGGTCCGTGGCGAGTTTCGCGGGGCGACGATCATCGACGATTACGCTCACCACCCGACGGCAGTGTCGGCAACGATTGAGACTGCGCGGCAGGCGTTTCCCGGTCGACGGGTCGTCGTCGCGTTTCAGCCGCATCAGGTTTCGCGGACTCAGCACCTCATGGACGAGTTCGCAGCATCTCTGGCCCGCGCCGACGAAACGCAGCTGCTGCCGATTTTCGCCGCTCGCGAGGACAGTCAGATTGCCGCGCGAACACTGGCCGAACTGGCGGAGAAGACGCGGGAAAACCGGGCAAACGTGAGCGTTCTGACGTCGCTTGACCACCTGTCGGCAACTTTGGACGATGCCGCTCAGCCCGGCGATGTCTGGCTGCTGCTGGGAGCAGGAAACATCAATACGTGTGCCTTGCCCCAATGACGATCGCGACGCCTGCCGGCGAGTAAATCAGTTCGCACAAGGTTGCGTTAATGAGGCCCGACGGGGCCGATCAGGATTCCAATGAGTTTGCTCGATCAATTCAGCGAGATCACGCAGGCTGACCAGCCACTCGCACCTCTGACATGGATGAAAGTCGGTGGCCTGGCTCAGTACCTGGTCGAGCCGCGGACGCCGGACGAACTGCAGCAGGTCGTCGAGCACTGCCATGCCGAAGGAATTCCGGCGCACGTGCTCGGCGGCGGGTCCAACGTGTTGATCCGCGACGAAGGAGTCAGCGGAGCGGTCATTCGTCTCACCAGTGACGAGTTCGCAAAGATCAGCGTCGATGGCTCTGTGATCACCGCCGGATCGGGAGCACTGCTCTCAAACGTGATTTCGGAATCGGTCAAAGCCGGACTGGCAGGGCTCGACACGCTGGTTGGTATTCCGGGCACGGTCGGTGGAGCGCTCAAGGGCAACGCAGGCGGACGCAGCGGCGACATCGGCCAGTTCGTTTCGAGCGTGACCGTACTGACCGCCAAGGGCGAAAAGTTCATCCGGCAAGAGGACGAGCTGTCGTTCGCGTACCGCAAAAGCAGCGTCAACGAACTGGTGGTGCTGGAAGCCGCGTTTCAGTTGAAGCCCGGCTCGCCGGACGAGATCACGCAGCGGATGCGCAAGCTGTGGATCATGAAGAAAGCCTCGCAGCCGCTGGCGTCGCAGTCCGCCGGATGCATCTTTAAGAACCCGCGCGGCCTGAGCGCCGGAGCCCTGATCGACCAGTCCGGTCTGAAGGGCACGCGAGTCGGCAACGCCGAAATCAGCGACCGCCACGCCAACTTCATCGTGACTCACGACGGCGCGACGGCTGACGAAGTGCTGCGACTGATCGACGTCGTGCGATCCAAAGTCGCCGAGCAGTTCGGAGTCGATCTGGAGCTGGAAATCCAGATCTGGTAAGCCTCGCGACGTGCCTGTGAGAGATCGTTTGACCGCAAGCCGCAGGCGTGCGCGTTTTCTGGTCTCTGAGCACAGTCTGAACGCCGCGCACGCCTGCGGCTTGCGGTCAAACACAGAAGCATTCTTCAATCATGAGGCTGACCATGGATGGTCTGAAGCCCGTTGAACTCGCTCCGTTGCGCATTGCCGTTCTGGCTGGTGGAGAATCCGCCGAGCGGAAAATCAGCCTGCAGAGCGGTGCCGCCTGCGTCTCGGCACTCGAAGCAGCCGGGCATTCCGTCGTGACGGTTGACCCCGCGATCGAAAACCTCGACCGCTTCGACTGGAGCCAGATTGACGTCGCGTTTCTCGCCCTTCACGGAACGTTCGGAGAAGACGGCGGCGTGCAGCAGATTCTTGAACGTCGCGGTGTCGCGTTTACCGGTAGCGGATCGGAAGCCTCCCGGTTGGCATTCAGCAAATCGGCAGCGAAGGAACGGTTCGTTGCTACTGGAGTCCCGACACCCGCGAACTTCGTCATTCACGAAACCGACAGCCTCGAAGAAATCGCCGCGCGAGCCAACGAACTGGGTTACCCGCTGGTCGTCAAACCGGACGCCCAGGGTTCGAGCATCGGCGTCACGATCGTCCGTTCGCCCGAAAACCTGACCGACGCCGTATCGCAGTGCTTCTACTTCGACGCGTACGGCCTGCTGGAAACCGCCATCGCCGGCCAGGAGTGGACACTCGGCGTGATCGACGACGAGCCGCTGCCACTGATCCGGATCGGCACCAGTAACACGTTCTTCGACTACGAAGCGAAGTACGAAGACGACGCGACGCGGTATGAATTCGTCGACGACCTCGATCCTGTGATCCGAGACCGCCTGACCGAAACCGGCCTTGCTGCCTGCCGCTCGCTGGGTACCAGCGGCGTCGCCCGAGTCGACCTGATTCTCGACGAGTCCGGCGAGCCGACGGTGCTGGAAGTCAACACGATCCCCGGAATGACCGACCACAGCCTGGTCCCCAAAGCCGCCGCGAAGATCGGCCTGAACATGACCGATCTCTGCAACCTGATCGTCTCCCGGACTCTGGCAGCCCAGCGAAGCGGCGTCCGCAAAGCGTCGTAGGACAAAGACGTTGGGCGTAGGTAGAGGTGAATGCGCCCCCCAGTCCCGAAGGGACGGCACGATGTCAGCCTGGGGCAAAGTGGAGCGGCGCAGCCGCGGAACGTCGCCCCTGGAAAACAAGCCCCCGCACACACAAAGCCCTGAAAGGGCGGCCCGATCAATCGTCGTTAGGGCCGCCCTTTCAGGGCTTTCACCAATTCTGGATTCCGTTTCCCAGGGCGACGCTGCGCTCTGCCCTGGGCTGACATAGCACCGCCCCTTCGGGACTAAGCTGCAAGCCGATTCTGCATGCCGCGTCCAAACGCGGATTTGCCGTAGATGTCTCAAGTTTGATCGTCGATAGAATCTGGCCAACCGCGAGCCCTACAGACATTCCCATTTACCTTCGTCATTGACGAAAAGGTGGGACTTCAGTCGCCACTTTCCATGTTCTTTTACGAGATGATATTCGTAGCTAAATGCGCGTTGCACAGTTGGATCAAGATTCTTCTGGTCGGTCGTCACGATCCACTTGCCACGTTTCTCCGACGCAGAGATGAACGATACGGAGCTACTGTCATAGTCAGGCGCGGCTGAG
>JAPOLP010000496.1 GCA_029977045.1 Planctomycetota bacterium | reverse complement strand
TGAAGTTCTCGCCGGACGGTCGCTTCATCGTCGGCGGGGGACTCGATAATCGCATCCGCGTCTGGCAGGTCGTCTCGCGCGAGAAGCCGCAGATCAACCCGCTGCGTTTCGCCCGGATCGCTCACGAAGGCGCGGTGATTCAGCTCGCCTTTTCGCCGGACGGCAAGCAGTTTGTTTCGATCGCCGATGACCAGACCAGCAAGTTGTGGGAGACGTCCGGATTCAGCGAACTCGCCGCGCTGCCACCGCAGCCGGATGTGACGCCGGCGCTCGCGATGACTCGCGACGGCAAGTCGTACTTCACCGGTCGCAGCGACGGCACGCTCGAACGATTCAGCCTGCCGGAAGTGGCTGCCAGTTCTTCGGGTACGACGCCGATGACAGCCGCAACCGCTGGGCCAGTCAGCATCGCCGCGACGGACTGGGCGACGGTCACAGAAACAGAACCGAACAACGCTCCCGCTCAGGCTGCCAAGGTGACTTTGCCCGCGAAGCTTTCGGGCGTGATCTTCTCCGCAGCGAAAGGCGACACAACGGCAAACAGCGTCGAACCCGACGTCGACCTCTACCGCTTCGAGGCGAAAGCCGGACAGCAGTGGGTTTTTGAAGTCAAAGCAGCTCGCGACAAGTCGCCGCTCGATTCGCGACTGGAAGTGCTCGACGCCGAAGGCAACCCCGTGCCGCGCGTCCTGCTGCAGGCGGTCCGGGATTCGTACATCACGTTCCGCGGAATCAACTCGGAGACGCGCGACTGCCGCGTTCACAACTGGGAGGAAATGGACCTCAACCAGTACCTCTATATGAATGGCGAAGTCGCGAAGCTGTGGCTGTGGCCGCGTGGTCCGGACTCGGGCTTTCAGTTCTATCCGCAGCGAGGCAACCGCGTGACGTTCTTCGACACGACCGCGACGTCACATCCGCTGCAGGAACCGTGCTACATCGTCGAGCCGCATCTGCCAGGCACCAATCTGACGTCAAACGGCCTGCCGGTCTTCACGCTGTACTACGAAAACGATGACGACGCCGAACGCGAACTCGGCAGCGATTCACGGCTGAACTTCACGGCCCCGGCCGACGGCGAGTATCTGCTGCGCGTCTCCGACGTCCGCAGTTTTCAGGGCGAAGATTTCAAATACGAAGTCACCGCCCGGGCCGCTCAGCCCGACTTCTCGGTTCGCGTCGACGGCGGAAATCCTTCGGTCAACGCTGGCAGCGGAAAGGAATTCCGCGTCATCGCCGATCGCAAGGACGGATTCGACGGCGAGATCAAAGTCGACATCGACGGCCTGCCGCCTGGCTTCACCGCCTCGACGCCGCTGATCATCGAAGCCGGACAGGACATCGCCTACGGAACAATCAATGCCGCACCCGACACGGTGGCTCCAACCGAGGAAAACGCGAAAGCATCGAAGCTGACGGCAAGCGCGACGATCGGCGGCGATGCGGTGACTCACGAAGCCGGATCGCTCGGCGAGATCAAACTCGCCGAAGCGCCGAAAGTCGTTGTCGCGATCGGCCCTGATTCGGAGGACGGATCAGACGTTGAAGCTCCAAAGTTCAGTACCGACAATCCGTTCGAACTGACGATCGCTCCCGGCGAAACGATCACAGCCCGCGTTCACATTCAGCGCAACGGTGACTTCAAGGGACGCGTCGGTTTCGAGGCGATCGAGCACAACCTGCCGCACGGAATCATTGTCGACAATGTTGGCCTGAGTGGCCTGCTGATTGTCGAAGGCACGGTTCAGCGTCAGTTCTTCCTGACCGCTGCTCCGTGGGTCCCCGAGCAGTCACGCCTCTTCTTCCTCCGCAGCAAAGAAGAAGGAGGCCAGACCACCTGGCCAATCATGCTGCACGTGAAGAAGAAGTGAGTGAAAAGTAGGCCGGACCAAGGAGCGCAGCGACGCAGTTCCGGCAGTCGTACCGTAAGCAGTCAAAGAATCGAGATGCCGGAGCGGCGCTCCGCTTGATCCGGCCTACAGAATTCTCAAAGAAAGCCCACCCGTGTCCGCTCAGATCATTGATGGAAAAGCTGTCGCTGCCGAAATCCGCGAGCAGATTGGCCGAGACGTTGCTGAGTTCTCCGCCCAGTCCGGAGTGACGCCACATCTGGCCGCCATACTGGTTGGCGACGATCCAGCCAGCGCGGTTTACGTCCGCAACAAGCAGCGAGCCTGCGAGAACGCGGGAATTCTCAGCACGCTGCACCGGCTGCCGCCTGAGACAACTCAGGCGGACCTGCTCGATCTGATCGCGACGCTCAACGCCGACGGCGATGTTCACGGCATCCTGGTGCAGTTGCCGCTGCCCTCACAGATTGATGAGCAGACGGTGCTCGATGCCGTGACGCCGCTGAAAGACGTCGACTGTTTTCATGCGGAGAACGTCGGTCTGATGGTGCAGGGCCGGCCTCGGTTTCTGCCCTGTACGCCGCACGGAGTTCAGCAGCTTCTGATCGCCGCCGGGACGCAGGTCGCTGGAGCCCACGCTGTCGTGCTCGGCCGCAGCGAGATCGTCGGCAAGCCGATGGGCATGATGCTCGTCCAGCGCGGAGCCGCCGCCGATGCTACGGTCACGATCTGCCACAGCCGCACGAAAAACCTCGCCGAGATCACTCGCCAGGCCGACATCCTGATCGCGGCGATAGGTAAGGCGAACTTCGTCACCGCCGACATGGTGAAGCCAGGAGCCGTCGTCATCGACGTCGGTATCAACCGGGTCGACGACAAACTCGTCGGCGACGTCGACTTCGAGGCCGTCAAAGAAGTCGCCTCCGCCATCACCCCCGTCCCCGGCGGCGTCGGCCCAATGACGATCGCGATGCTCCTGCGAAACACACTGACGGCGGCACAGTTGCGGTAAGACGAGTGCCCCAAATCGTAGAACGGAATTCATTCCGTTCATCCTCACCCAGCGTTGCTCGCCACACCTGCAACCGCATCGGACAGCCCTCTGCCATTCCGCTTGCGAACCTCTCTGGCGTCAACGTGCTGCCGCTCATCTCCGTCCAGAGCGTCTCCGTGCAAAATCCTCACGGCAGAGAATTTCTTGCGCAGCCGGATAGCACGCCTGCGGCGGGAACGGAATGAATTCCGTTCTACGATGAGCTACATGCCGTACTCTTTGATCTTTCGGTACAGCGTGCGTTCGCCGATGCCGAGCAGGCGGGCGGCTTCCTGGCGGTTGCCGTTGGTCAGTTCCAGCGTTCGCGACATGTAGTACTTCTCGATCTCGTCCATCGGACGACCGATCAGTGAGTCGGCTCCGGAGCCAATGCCGGGGATGCTGAGGCCGGGTTCGCCGTCGGGGATGTCGCCGCCGATCGGCGGGATGTCTTCGGGCAGGTCGTCGATGTCGAGCACTCCGTCGAGGTCCTGCACGACCATGCTTTCGATCGAGTTCCGCAACTGCCGGATGTTGCCCGGCCAGTCGTACGCAATCAGTGACTGTCTCGCGGCGCGGGTAATCGTCGCTCTCTCGCGACCGTAACTCTCGGCAAACTGGCCGAGGAAGTGCTCGATCAGCAGCGGGATGTCGACGCGGCGTTCGCGCAGCGGTGGCAGCGTGATCGACGCGACCTTCAGGCGGTAATAAAGGTCCTCGCGAAACTTGCCGTCCTTGACGAGCTTTTCGAGATCGGCGTTCGTCGCCGCCAGCAGCCGCACGTTGATCGGCAGCTCCTCGTTCGAGCCGATGCGTGAGATCTTCCTGTTCTCCAGCACACGGAGCAGTTTGATCTGCGTGTCGACGGGCATCTCGCCGACCTCGTCGAGAAACAGTGTGCCGCCGTTCGCGTACTCGAACTTCCCGATCCGCCGGTCGACCGCTCCGGTGAACGAGCCCGGTTCGTGTCCGAAGAGTTCGCTTTCGAGAATGCTCTCCGGCAGCGCCGAGATATTCAGCGGCACGAATGGCTTGTTTTTCCGCTCGCTGTTCTGATGCAGTGCCCTGGCGGCGATCTCTTTTCCGGTTCCGTTCTCGCCGCGGATCAGCACCGTCGTTGGTGTCGGCGCGAGTTGCCGCAGCCGATCGACGATGTTCTTCATCGCGGGGCTGTTACCGACGACGCCCTCGAAACCGAATTTCTCGTCGAGGCGGCGGCTGAGTTCCGCGTTCTTCTTCAGCAGCCGGACGCGGGTCGATGCTTTCTCGACCGCCTGCCGCAGCTCGCTGATGTCGACGGGCTTGGTCAGGTACATCGACGCTCCGGCCTGGCCAGCGGCCAGCGCGGACTGATACGAGAAGTGCCCGGTCAGCAGAATCACTTCCGCGTCGGGCAGCTCCTCTTTCGTCTTCTGCAGAATGGCGAGGCCGTCGACGTCTTCCATTCGCAGGTCAGTGATCACGACGTCGAACTCGTCGCTCTCGATCATCTGCACGCCGCGTTCGCCCGAGTTCGCGACGACGCACTCGTACCCGACCCGTTCCAGACTATCCGCGACGGCTTCGGCGTGCGGTTCGTCGTCGTCGACAATCAGCACCCGGACGGGAATGCTGGGCAGGTCTTCGTTCTCGGGAGTCGTCTTGCTTGTCGCCATGAGTGTTCGGCAGTCACAGTTCGGAACGCGGAGCGCAGTTTTGAATTCAGGAACAACAGCGCCGACCGATAGTCGTCGCGAGGCGTGCCCGGTAGCATCCTCAGCTCGGTCGAACTGCGGAGTCTAGGCGATTCGCGGCCAGACAGGAAAACACCCGGCCATATTGGCAGGGAACTCTGAAAAACAACGAGGAATGCGGCGTCACGATGAGCGAATCCGTCATCAACATGTTCAGCGATACCGTCACGAAACCTTCGCAGGCAATGCTGCAGGCGATGGTCAACGCCGAGGTCGGCGACGATATGGGTGGCGAGGACCCGACCGTCAACCAGCTCGAAGCGATGGCCGCCGAGCTGTTCGGCAAGGAAGCCGCCGTCTTTGCGTGCTCGGGTACCCAGTCGAACCAGATGGGCGTCCGCACGCACTGCTTCCCCGGCGACGAACTGCTGATCGAAGAGTCCGGCCACATCGCCAACTTTGAAGGCGGAGCCCCGGCGGCGATCAGCGGAATCATGTGCCGGACGATCCGGGGCCGGAACGGGATGCTCGACGTCGACGACATCGTCGGCAAAGTCCGAGTTGACAACCAGCACCTGTGC
>JAPOLP010000549.1 GCA_029977045.1 Planctomycetota bacterium | reverse complement strand
TCGATCGTTGTGCTGGTCGCGCTGTGCGCGTACTACAGCGTCGCGACGTGGGATGAGTATCACACGTCGGATGCCTCAGCTGGGAGGGCGCTGGCGAAGCGGATTCTCAGCGAGTCCGATGGAGCCACGTCGGTCCTGATTGTCGTTCCGGCGTCGCGTGAGGCTGCGGCATTTACCGACGCGATCGCTGAGGAACTGCAGGCGGGCGGTGCCTCGGTTGCCGGGACGCTGCACGCAGACGGACCGCTTGAGGCGACGCGCGAACTGCGGCGTCTCTCTGAGAGCGGTGCGAAGCTGACGGCAATCGCGACAAATCAGCGGGCGTCGCAGTGGGGGCCGCTGCAGTCGGAGCGGGTCTCTGAAAAGTTCCCGACGCTGGGCACTCCGAAGCTGTACCTGCCGGCGAGCTATCGCTGGTCGCGGTTTCTGACTCGGGACAATCTGCTGAACGTGCTGGCGAACAACGCCGACGTGGCCATCATCGCGATCGGAATGACGATGGTGATCATCACCGCCGGAATCGATCTCTCCGTCGGGAGCATTCTGGCCATCGCCGCTGTCGTCACGGCCGTCGGCGGGCGGAAGCTGGCCGGCGGCGACGCGGCTGGTTCGTTCGACGTCGCCGTCGCTGCGGCGCTCGCACTTGGATTGTGTGCTCTGAGCGGGCTGTTCAACGGTGTGATGATGACGAAGTTCCGCGTGCCGGCATTCATCGTCACGCTCAGCATGATGATGATCGCTCGCGGTGCCGCCCTGAAGCTGGCCGTCGCGAACACTGAAGCGGGGACTCCGGAAACTGTCAGTCTGACGTCGCCTCAGTTTGACTGGCTGGGAAACGGCTACATCGCCGGAATCCCAAACCCAGTGATTCTGATGGGCGTGCTGTTCGCGGTCGCTCACGTCCTGATGACGCGGACGGCGCTCGGTCGGTACATCTATGCAGTCGGTGGTAATCCCGAAGCGGCCCGGCTGTCAGGCGTTCCAGTCACTGCGGTGTTGCTGTTTGTGTACGCGGCCTGCGGAGTGCTTGCCGGACTGGCGGGAGTACTCGACGCGTCTCGGTTTGGAGGCGGACGGCCAAACGCCGGCGAGCTGTACGAACTGCGTGTGATCGCGGCGGTTGTCGTCGGGGGAACGAGCCTCGCAGGCGGCGAAGGGCGAATCCTGGGGACGCTAACCGGAGCGTTGATCATCGCCGTGATCGCCAACGGGCTGAACATGGCTGGAGTTCAGAGTTACGACCGGATGATCGTCTTCGGCGTTCTGATTCTGGTCGCAGTGCTGTTTGATCAGGTCAAACGGAAGATGTGACGGCCCCCGCCTGAGGGCCGCATCAGCGATCTGTACCCTGTTTGTGAAAGTCGACGCCGGGATTCTCGTTCGGCGAATCCTGGTCTGCTATCTTCCCGCCGGTGGAACCGAAACGCGTCCTGAAGGGAGGCTGGCACAGCGTGGCGAAGAAGAAAGCTGCCGGAAAAAAAGCGGCGACGAAGAAAGCGACCGCGAAGAAATCCGCAGCGAACGAGGCGGCTCCGAAACCGGCTGCGCGGAAGAGAACCGCTGCACAGAAGAATTCTGCAGCAGAAGAGACGGCCAGACCAAAGCGCCCTGAGCGGACTCCTGAAGAAGAAGCGGCACTGATCGAAAGCGTCGAGACAGAGACCGGGGAAGTTGGTCGCTGGCTGGTGTCGCACATGCACCGGCGGAAGTCGTCGATCTTTGAACGCCGCTGGTGGGACGACCGCATTCTGTCGTGGGCGATGGCTGACGAATCTGTCAAGGTGCAGATGTTTCGGTTCGTCGACGTTCTGCCGATGCTCGGCCATCACGAACAGGTCGCCCGGCATCTGCAGGAGTACTTCGAGGAAGTCGACGAGCACCTGCCGAGTGCCGCCCGACTGTTTGTCGAGCACGCTGGTCCGAACACGGTGCTGGGGCGCGCTCTGGCGGTCAACGCTCGCAGCAACGCACGACGCATGGCGGACCGGTTCATCGCGGGTCACACTTCGGACGAAGTGCTACAGTCGGTGACGAAACTGCGGAAGCAGGGCTTCGCGTTCACACTCGATTTGCTGGGCGAGTCCGTCGTCTCTGAGCCTGAGGCGATCCGGTACAAGAACTCGTACATGGACCTGCTCAGCGAACTTGACGAGCCGGTCAACGGCTGGTCGGAAGAGCCGCTGATCGATCACGACCATCGCGGTCCCATTCCGCGACTGAATGTCTCGCTGAAGCTGTCGGCGGTCTACAGCCAGTTCAAGCCGATTGATCCGCTCGGGACTGCGGAAGCCGTTAAGAAGAGGCTGCGGTCGATCTTACGCCGGGCTCAACGCAGCCAGGCGTACGTCCACATCGACATGGAGCAGTTCGCGTACAAAGAACTGACGCTGCACATCTTCCAGGAAATCCTGATGGAAGATGAGTTCCGCGACTGGCCGGACTGCGGCATCGTCGTGCAGGCGTACCTGCCGGATGCCGAACGTGATCTGCTGAGGTTACGTGAGTGGGTGGCCGAACGCGGGACGCCGATCACCGTGCGGCTCGTCAAAGGCGCGTACTGGGAATACGAAACGGTGCTCGCCGAGCAGCGTGGCTGGCCGGTACCCGTCTATCAGCAGAAGTGGCAGTCGGACGAGAACTTTGAGCGACTGAGCCGGTTTCTGCTGGAAAACTACGAGGAGCTGCGGCCAGCGTTTGGCAGCCACAATCTCAGGAGCCTGGCGAATGCGGTCGCGTGGGGCCGAAAGCTCGGTGTTCCGCAGCGGGCCTACGAGATTCAGATGTTGTACGGCATGGCAGAGGATCACGCTCGGCTGTTCCACGAACTTGGGCACCGCGTCCGCATCTACACGCCGTTCGGCGAGGCACTGCCCGGCATGGCGTACCTGGTTCGGCGTCTGCTCGAAAACACATCCAACGATTCGTTCCTGCGGCACGCTGTCGCTGAAGATATTTCCTGGGAGAAACTCATGGCGAAACCGTCCGCCTCAGCCGTCGCCGAACCAGAGTCGGGAACGGGAGACAATGTGACGACGTTGCCGTTTCAGAACGAACCGCTGTCCGACTTCAGCCGCGAGGACGTTCGCTCGGCGTTTCAGGAAGCGCTCGACAAGGTCGCCGGAGAACTCGGCAGTGAGTACGGGCTGATTATCGATGGCCGGCGTGTTGAGACGCGCGGGCAGCTGGTCAGTCGTAACCCGTCGCATAAGACGCAGATCGTCGGGACAGTGGCGTCGGCGTCGCCAGCGGAAGCCCAGGACGCGATCGACGCAGCTCGACGTGCATTTTCAGAGTGGTCGCGGCATGACACGCAGTATCGTTCTGAGTTCCTCACGCTGACCGCTAAAGCTCTGCGTGAACGCCGGTTCGAGATGGCTGCGTGGATCGTCTACGAGTGTGGGAAGCCGTGGGCGGAAGCCGACGCGGACGTCGCCGAGGCGATCGACTTCTGCGAGTACTACGCGCAGGCGGCGAACCTGCTGCTGGCACCGCGTGAGGTCGACATTGCCGGGGAAGAGAACACTTACTTCTATCGCCCGCGAGGCGTTGCGGCGGTGATCGCTCCGTGGAATTTCCCGCTGGCGATTTTGACCGGAATGACGGCGGCTGCTCTGGTGACAGGCAACACGGTCATCATGAAACCAGCCGAGCAGTCTGCCGTCGTTGCCGCAAAACTGATGGAGATCTTCCTGTCGATCGGTATCCCCGATGGCGTGGTCAATTTTCTGCCGGGCGTCGGTGAGGAAGTCGGCCCTGAGATCGTCAACAGTCCCGACGTTGATCTGGTTGCCTTTACCGGCTCGCGAGAGGTTGGACTCGGAATCAATCGAAGCGCTGCCGAGACTGATCCGCGGCAGACAAACGTCCGCAAAGTCATCGCTGAAATGGGGGGCAAGAACGCGATCATCGTCGACGACGACGCGGACCTCGACGAAGCAGTTCTCGGAACGGTACAGAGTGCGTTCGGATATTCCGGCCAGAAGTGCTCAGCCTGCTCGCGAGTGATTGTGTTGCGGGATGTCTATCAGGCATTCGTAAAGCGACTCGTCGCAGCGACGCGCAGCCTGAACGTTGGACCCGCTGAGAAGCCCGGAGTCACCGTTGGTCCGGTCATCGATGAGGACGCTGTCGAACGGATCAACCGGCATCTGGAGATCGGCAAGGCGGAGAATCGACTGGTCTGTGAGTACCCGCTCGATGAGTCCGTGGCTGCAGAGGGCTACTTCGTCGCTCCGCACATTTTTGCTGACGTCGATCCGAGTTCCCGACTGGCTCAGGAAGAGATCTTCGGCCCGGTCGTTGCCGTGATCCCGGTCGACAACCTTGACGAGGCGATCGGCGTAGCCAACGGAACCGACTACGCATTGACCGCTGGAGTCTTCAGCCGCTCACCTGCCAATCTGCGACGCTGTGCGACCGAACTGGCTGCCGGAAATCTGTACCTGAATCGCGGGATCACGGGGGCCTTCGTCAATCGTCAGCCATTCGGCGGTTTTCGCATGTCCGGCATCGGCTCAAAAGCCGGCGGTCCCGACTATCTGCTGCAGTTTGTCGTTCCGGTCAACATCACTGAAAACACTATGCGACGCGGATTCGCTCCGCAGAGCGAGAGTGAAGAGTAGCCAGCGACTGGATCGCATCGGCTGATCGAATGCCTGTCGGGCGTATCAGTCGTTCTGGAGATCGCTGCCGTCGAGGCGACTAAGTTCACTAAGGATGGTCTGGCTGATCTCCTGTGCCAGAATCTCG
>JAPOLP010000442.1 GCA_029977045.1 Planctomycetota bacterium | reverse complement strand
GAGCGGATTCGCGAGCAGAAGGTTCTGTGCATCCTGCTTGCCCACGACGAACTGACGTCGCAGCTGCCGCAGTTTCAGACCGACAAGACCGGCAAGGAACTCGACTTCTACAACTGGCGAAGCCGCGGGTTTCTGACTCGCAAGAACGACCGGCCGACGGTCGTCTTTGCCGAGGAAGACGTGCTCGAATACGAAGGCGGGATGCAGCTCGAAAGTATCCTCATTCATGAGTTCGGGCATGTGATTCACGGAGCCGGGTTCGACAAAGGGCTGCAGGATCGGCTGACCGAGTGCTTCAACAAGGCTCGCGAAAGTGGCATCTGGAATGACGGTCGGGCCGCTCAGCGGTTTCGGCGAGTGAAGAGCAAGACTCCCGTCAGTCTGTTTGATGCTCTGGTCGAGTGGTTTCCGGCGCAGTCACCGGCGTTGATCAAAGCGTGCCTCGACGGCGGCGACATTCTGGTTAATGGCGAGCCGACGAACTCGAACGTGAAGGTCACGGGCGACGACAAAGTGCTGATCATGTTCGGCGGGCCGAAGCAGTGTTACGCGGCGAAGAACCGGGCCGAGTACTGGGCCGAAGGCGTGCAATGCTGGTACGACACCAATCGCACGATGGACCACGATCACAATCACATCCACACGCGCGAGCAGTTGATCGAGTACGACCCGCCGATGGCTCAGCTGTGCCGCGACGTGCTCGGAGATTCCGATTGGCGATTCATTTCGCCGCGTGAACGAGCCGGCAAGGACCATCTGAAAGACTTCGATCCAGCGAAGTCGCCGAAGGTCGTCGACCTGCCGCACATCGAGACCGCCGCGTACGACTATTACGACATCTACTGGAAGGACTACTGGCAGCGGCTGTACGAGAAGCACGCGGATGCCGCGGCAGCGCACCCTGTTCCGGACAGCCCGCTGTGGCTGACGTATCCCGGCGGAATCGGCCCCGGCAAAGGCAAACACGTCGTGCTCGTCGCGGCCGATCAGGAATACCGCAGCGAGCAGGTCATGCCGATGCTCGCAAAGATCCTCTCGAAGCGGCACGGTTTCGACTGCACCGTTCTGTTTGGAGTGAATGAGAAAAACGAGGTCGACCCGACGCAGAAGATCCGCTGGGAAGACAAGAAGGTCGAGCACAACGTGCCGGGGCTTGAGCACCTCGCGAAGGCCGACCTGCTGATCCTCTTCAGCCGGTTGATCACGCTGCCGGACGAGCAGATTCAGCACGTCATCGATTACCTGGAATCCGGAAAGCCCGTCATCGGGATTCGAACCGCCAATCACGGCTTCCTGGAAAACTTCCCGTATAAAAAAGACGGCAAGCCGGTGCGTTTCGGACGCGACGTCCTCGGCGGTTCGTTCATGAGCCATCACGGCAACTGGTATCGCGATTCGACACGTGGCATCCTGGTCGAGGAGCGGAAGACCGACCCGATCCTGCGCGGCGTCCGCGATATCTGGGGACCGTCCGACGTTTATCGCACTTATCCAGAAGACGGTCAGCTTCCCGCAGGCTGCCAGACGCTCGTCTACGGCCAGCCACTTCTGGGCCGCAGTCCGGACGACGAACCGAACCCGAAAAAGGAACCGCTGCCGATCGCATGGACGAAAACGTGGACGGGCAACAGCGGCAGGACCGCTCGCGTCTTTCACGTCACGATGGGGAGCGGAAAAGACTACGAAAGTGAAGGCCTGCGGCGGCTGACCATCAACGCCAGTTACTGGTGCCTGGGCATGGAAGAGTCCATCGTTCCCGACAGCTCGATGGACTACGTCGGCGATTACCAGCCACTGGTCAGTGGCTTCAACTACGAACAGCTCGGCGTCGTCCCGCAGAAGCCGGAAGCGTATCGTTGAGCAACTCGCAGGCCGGGCCAGGTTTGCAGGCCGGACCAAGGAGCGCAGCAACGACGTTCCGGCAGCCGATTAACCAGCGCATTGCCGGAGCGGCGCGCCGCTTGATCCGGCCTACTTCCTTTCAGCACACCATTGATCGATCAGACGGATACTTCAGATGCGGATTTCGATTTCTCTGGCTGTCTTACTGGCTCTTCTGTTCCTGGCAGGTGGCGAGGGATTCGCTCAGGAAAATGACGAGCGTGGAACTTCGGTACTCAGTTTTGAGGAAGCAGCGGCTGGTGCGTTTGAGAAACTCGAAACGCCGCTGGGCACCTGGGTCGCGAACGTCGGTCGAACGATTGTCGACAACAAACACGCGAAGACCGGTCGCCATTGCCTGCAACTGACGGGCGGCGAGCAGACGATGGTGACGCTCGACCTTGCCGACGGCGTCGACACGTCCGGAGAACTCAGGTTCTGGGCGGAACGCTGGACGCAGCGGGCGCCGTTTTCGTTCCGGATCGAGAAGAACAGCGGAGACGGCTGGGAGGAAGTCTTCAACGGCGACAAGGAAGTTCTCGTTGGCCGGGCGTTTCTGTCGCAGGTCAAAGTGCCTTTGAACGATGCGAAGATCCGGCAGCTGCGGTTTTCGTGCAGCAGCCCGCCAAACACCGGCATCCTGATCGACGACATTCGCATCGCACCGGCCCGACCGCAGAAAGTGCTCAGCGTCAACGTTGTGCCGTTCACTCTGCCAGTGCTTGTCGGTCTCGAGAGTAGCTCGATTGCTCGACTGAAGATCGATACCGAGGGCACGCTCAACCCGGTTTCCGTGACCACGCTCAAGTTCACGATTCCCGGTAAGGAGAACCTCGAAGCACTTCAGCTGACGCGAGGTGGCATCGCGGTTGCGTCCCGTATTCCGGTGCCAGCTGTCGCAGGGCAGTCAGACATCACGTGGCGATTTCTGCCGGTTGAACTGTCCGACGGCTCGAATGTGATTGACGTCGAATGCGTGCTGAAGCCGGGGGCGAACATCGACGACCGAGTTGGTCTGGCCATCAGCGAAGTCACTCTCTCAAACGGTCAGACGTTCAAGCTGCAATCGCCGATGGTGACTCAGCGGCTGGGAGTCGCGGTACGAAAAGGCGGCGACGATGGAACCCACACGTTTCGGATTCCCGGTCTCGCAACGACAAACGCTGGCACGCTGATCGGAGTGTATGACGTTCGGCGGCGTAACGGCGGCGACCTACCAGGCGACATCGATGTCGGCATGTCGCGTTCGACCGACGGCGGTCGAACGTGGGAGCCCATGCGGGTCATCATGGACATGGGCGACGATCCGCAGTGGAACTACGACGGGATTGGCGATCCGGCGGTGCTGGTTGATCGCAGCACCGGAACGATCTGGGTGGCCGGAACCTGGAGTCACGGAAATCGGTCGTGGCACGGCTCCGGGCCGGGGGTTTCCCCAGAGGAAACCGGCCAGTTGATGCTGGTTCGCAGCGATGACGATGGAGTTACCTGGTCAAAGCCGATCAACATCACGCAGCAGGTGAAGAAGCCGGAGTGGTGCTTCATTCTGCAGGGACCGGGCAAAGGCATCACGATGCGCGACGGCACGATCGTCTTCGCCGCCCAGTATCAGGATCCGCCCGATCAGAAACGGTTGCCGCACTCCACGATCATCTACTCGAAGGACCACGGCGAAACCTGGCAAGCGGGGACAGGAGCATTCGACGACACCACCGAATCGCAGGTCGTCGAAGTCGAACCCGGCGTGCTGATGCTCAACTGCCGTTACAACCGCAAGTCCACTCGCGTGGTCATGACGACGCGCGACCTGGGGCGTACCTGGCAGAAGCACGCGACCTCGGAACGCTCGCTGATTGAGCCGGGAGCCTGCATGGCCAGCCTGATCAACGTCGATCAGGAACTCAGCAAAGACGCCGGCGGCTGGCTGCTGTTCTCCAATCCGGACAGCCTGCAGGCCCGCGAGCGGCTGATGATCAAAGCCTCGAACGATGGCGGCCTGACCTGGCCGAAACAGCATCGGCTGCTGCTGGACGAAAACCGCAGTGCCGGCTACTCGTGCATGACGATGATCGACGATCAGACTGTCGGCATCCTGTACGAGGGCAGCCAGGCTCAGATGACGTTCCAGCGGATTCCGTTGAGCGACATTCTGGGGAAGCCCGGCGTTTCCTCGGCCAAAAGAGCTGATAGCCGAAACTCTGGGCGAGTTTCGCTACCGGATGTGTTCGGCGACCACATGGTGCTGCAGGCTGACTCGGAGATTCCGGTGTGGGGACGCGGTCCGGCGGGAGCGGACATTGCGGTCACGTTTGGTGACGAGACTCAGCGAACGACCGTTGATGCAAACGGCGACTGGAGAGTTCGTCTTGCCGCGCGAAAGGCGAGTGCGAGGCCGGCCACGCTGCTGATCCAGTCTGGAGCCCAGCAGATCGAACTGAAGGACGTGCTGGTTGGCGAGGTCTGGGTGTGTGCTGGGCAGTCGAATATGGAGTGGCCGCTTTCGCAGTCGACCAAAGGCGGACAGGAACTGGCAGCGGCAGATCATCCGACACTGCGGTTGCTGCATCTGCCTGGAGGTGCGAAGGGGACTTCGCTGAGTTTCTCCAGCGAGCAGATCGCCCGTCTTACTCCGCAGGCGTTTTGTGACGGCGAGTGGAGAGCTGCCTCCACCGAATCTGCTCGAGAGTTTTCCGCTGTCGGGTGGTACTTCGGACGCCATCTGCAACAGTCGCTGAATGTTCCCGTCGGTCTGATCTGTCCGGCTGTCGGCGGCACTCCCACCGAAGCGTGGATTCCTCGCGAGGCACTTGCAGCCGACCCGCAACTCAAAGGCCTGGTGGCCGGCAACTGGCTCGACAACGAACTGCTCGGCGACTTCTGCCGGACACGAGGCGAGCAGAACCTGCTGCATGCACTGCAGGCCGGCGATGAACTTTCAGGTGACGACCTCGGCCCCAATCACGCATTCAAGCCCGGCTTCATGTGGGAGGCTGGAGTGAAGCCACTGCTTCCCTACGCGATTCGCGGTGTCATCTGGTACCAAGGCGAATCGAATGCGGAAACTGCGGAGCGGGTCCGCCAGCACAATCGACTTTTTCCGCTGCTCGTCAACGAGTGGCGAAAGCATTGGGGACAGGGCGACTTCCAGTTTCTTCAAGTGCAGCTCCCGGCGATGAATCGTCCGGACTGGCCTGCCTTCCGGGAATCACAGCGACGACTGACCGAGCGTCTCGACAACGTCGGCATGGCGATCACGATCGATACCGGGCATCCGTCGAATGTCAATCCGCCACTGAAGCAGCCTGTTGGTCAACGGCTCGCCGAATGGGCACTCGGCACGACCTACGACCTGAAGCAGCACGCGACGTACTCGGGCCAGTTGTTCGATTCGGCGAAACCTTCCGGCGGCGCTATCTCGATCTCGTTTCGTCCCGTCGGAGACGGCCTGAGGACCGCAGATGGCGAGCCACTGCGACACTTCGAGATCGCTGGAGCCGACGGCGTTTTCTTCGCGGCGACCGCGAGAATCACTGGCCGCAATGTGATTGTCGTTTCAAGTCCTCATGTCGCCAGCCCGCAACAGGTTCGCTACG
>JAPOLP010000620.1 GCA_029977045.1 Planctomycetota bacterium | reverse complement strand
GGCTTTGCCCTGAGAGCAGCCGACACCAGCGGCGCGTCGGAAGAAGAACCGCTCGAACTGACGATCAACCTCGAAGTCCTGGCACCGGGACTCGCACCGCTGATTGAAGTTCAGGCCGGCACTGCAACACCGATCGCGACCGGGGGGATGATTCCCCGCGGAGCCGACGCGGTCGTCATGATCGAACATACCGAAGCTGTCGACGCGAACGGCGACGATCCGCAGCCGAGCCTGCGAGTGTTTCGGTCGGCAGCGCCGGGACAGCTCATCACGTTTGCGGGAACCGACATTGCTCGCGGCGAAACGATACTGCGACGCGGACAGCGGCTGACCTCGCGGGAAATCGGCGTACTCGCCGCTCTCGGCCTCAAGGAAACCAGCGTTCTGCGGAAGCCGCGAGTCGCTGTCATCTCGACCGGCAACGAAATCGTGGCTCCGGGCGACGAGCTGCCCGACGGCTGCGTTTATGACTCGAACGCGGCGATTCTGAGCGCCGCGATCACGGAACTCGGCTGCGAACCCGTTGCTCTGGGTACGGTTCGCGATGACGTCGATCGGCTGTGCGAGATCATGCGCCGGGCTCTCGACTGCGACGCCGTGATTCTCTCGGGCGGCACATCAAAGGGCGCGGGCGATCTCTCGTATCAGATCGTCAGCGAATTGTCCGATCCCGGCATCGTCGCACACGGCGTCGCTCTGAAACCCGGCAAGCCGATTTGTCTGGCGGTAACCGACGGCAAGCCGGTCGTTGTTCTGCCGGGCTTTCCGACTTCGGCAGTGTTCACGTTCCACGAATTTGTCGCGCCGGTTCTGCGTCAGATGGCCGGACTGCCGACAGACCAGAGAGCGACGGTCGAGGCTCGGCTGCCGCAGCGAGTGAACTCGGAACGCGGTCGCACCGAGTACCTGCTCGTCAGCCTGGTCCACAGCGGAGCGGTGCCCGGGAACGAGGCATCATCAACCAGCGACGTCACTCTGACCGCCTGGCCAATGGGTCGTGGATCGGGATCCGTGACGACGTTCAGTCTTGCCGACGGTTTTGTGACGATCGATCAGCACACCGAGATGATCGACGAAGGCGAGACCGTCACCGTGACGCTGCTCAGTGATTCCGTCGAGCCGGCTGATCTGGTCGTCATCGGTAGCCACTGCGTCGGGCTCGATCTGCTGATCGGCGAACTACGGTCGCGCGGCTTTTCGGCAAAGGCGCTCAGCGTCGGCAGCATGGGCGGAGTCAACGCGGTCCGCTGCGGCGAGTGCGACCTCGCTGGCGTGCATCTGATGGACCCGCAAACCGGCAGGTACAACCGGCACTTTGTCAGCGATTCGGTCAGCCTCGTCGAGGGCTACCGGCGCAAGCATGGCATTGTGTTCCGCACTGGCGACGCACGGTTTGAAGGATCGTCCGCCGAAGCTGCCGTCGCAAGCTCGCTGGCCGATCCGGGCTGCTCGATGATCAACCGCAATCCCGGCAGCGGTACTCGCGTACTGATCGACCAGCTGCTCGACGGTGCCCGACCGCCCGGCTTCAACGTGCAGACGAAGTCGCACAACGCGGTCGCGACGGCAGTCGCGCAGCAGCGAGCCGACTGGGGCGTCGCGATTCAGAGCGTGGCAACGCAGTACGGCCTCGGCTTTCTACCGCTGCAGGACGAGCACTACGACTTCCTGATTCCGACGAACCGACGCAACTCGCCCGCCGTCGCGGCGTTCGTCGAGCTGCTGGCGGACAATGAGGTTCGTCAGCGTCTGGCAGCAATCGGAATGCTGACTGGCAGCGAATGAATACGGACAGTGTTTACTGCGACTCGGCAGGAGGCACGGCAGCATCAAGTACGATTACGGAATCGGGCTGCGCCACGATGAGGTAGTCGTCATGGACGAGCAGGTTTCCGGCAGTGATTCCAAACGCCTGACGCAGACTGACCCGATCATTGATTGCTCCAGAAATCTGATCGACGTACAGCAATTCGTCGTGCAGCGGCCAGATAATTTCGTTGTGCGTGAGAACGGGGCGTCCGAATGCCTGGCCAGCGTGATCCGAAAATGAAGCCGCCTGCGGCCATGCAGGTATTCCAGTCAGAAGATCGAGTGCCTGCAGTGAATCTCCAGCCACAAACAGCAGACCGTGCTGGACACCCACCAGATGACGAGGCTGATTCGAGGATCGACGGTTCCAGACAAGCCGACCGGTTGCCGCTTCGAGAGCGAACAGCAAATCAGAATCCGGCGGAGCCACGAAGACGATTCCATGAGCGCTCAAGCACGGCGTCAGGCCAGTTCGACGTGAGTCGCTGAAGGAATTCAGGTTCTCGGGTTCCTGGGATTCGTAGGTCACCACCCAGAGAATCCGTCCGGCCTCCGCATCAAGCGCGACGATGGCTCCAGTTCCGGTCGACAGGAACAGGCGATTGTTGTCGTGGGTCAGCAGATTCGTGCCGAGCAGATTGAAATGGTCGTCGAGGTTTGTGAGGTTCGCCGTAACATCCGATTTCCAGACCAGCGATCCGTCGCGATCATCAAAACAGACCACGACCGTTCGATCCTCTGGAGAACCCTGCCGCAACGAGGCAAACAGTTTGCCATCGCTCGCCACTGGCGGCCCCTCGAATGACCACGTGGTTGCTTCGGGAGATTTCTCAAACTGGACTCCTGCGGCCTGAGCAGGCTTCGCTCTTACCTCGATCTGGTTGGAAGTAATGCGGAGAGCGAGCTGCCCCTCGCGCTGACCGATATCCAGCGCGACGATCGCCGAAACAGCATGAGTCTCGAACGGAGACTTCCTGAAAATCGGCGGCCCCAGCCGGGCGAACAACCGACCGTTGGCAACCGACAAAGGAAACGACGGTACTCCGGTGTCGGGCCGATGCAGCGCCGCACGTTCGTCACCCAACGTAAAGATTATCGCGTCATCTGAATCGGCTGCTGCCCACGCGGGCCGGCCAGTTTTCAGATCGAATGCGAACACGGAACTCGAATTCGCCACGAAGACTCTTCCATCGACCACAACCGGATGCAGCGCCAGCGGCTGCTCACGTGTAAGCAACGGACGGACTGCTGGCCCGCGGAAAGGCGAAGGATGTACGGGCCGCTGCCACACAATTCGATGCGGCCTGATAGCTTCGACAGGCAACGGATTCCGTGATGGCCGGCCAGCGAACGTCAAACCCGGCTGGTTCACAACCGAACCCCAGGCAGACGAATTCTGCAGCTCTGTCTGCAGGATTTCGACAAGCAGGCCGTCGCGACCAGCCAGTCTTCCCGTCGCCTTGAGATACCAACTGGCAAACGTCTGCAACTCCAGTTCTGCACGTTGCCGGTCGCCCTCGAAAATGCTGCACAGGATCAGCCTGCTCAGGATCAGTTCGCGCGGCAGGCCAGCATCGCGAACCGTCAGAAAGGACTCTTCGGGTGTCCCTTGTCGTTCTTCAGTCTCAACGAGTGACGACGGGGCAGGACGATTGCTACCGGGCGGGACGAGCAGTTCGAGATACTCGCGTGCCGCCGAGTACTCACCCCGCTCGAACTTCAGGTCGGCCAGCAGCAGCAACGCTTCGTCAGCAAACGAACTGTTGAGCGCCGATCGGACGATTGCCGACAGCTCAGCTTCGTCAAGTGTCGCGCGAGCTCGATTGAAGCGTTCCTGAAATCGAGGATCAATCTGCTGGCGGTACGCAGCCAGCCCCTCTTCCGGGAGCAGCGAAATCAGCAGATGGCAATAGTCAGCCGAATTGATGTACCGGCCAGGCTCAATTGAGATCAACGACGATTCCCGACTCTCAATCACCTGCTGCAGGATGGGAATCGCTTCTGGCCACTGCTGCTGAGCGAGGTGCTCGCGAGCGGTCTCAATCGATCGAACAACTCGCGAATCGACATGGATGGCAACCGATTCGCGAAAAGGACCATCAGCCTGAACTGGCCTTTGTGCCGCAGCCGACCCAGCGATCGAAACTGCGAACATTGCCGTCAGCACAACTGACAAGGTCCTACGCATTCACTTCCCCCCGAATTCGCGCAGCCGCGTTCCAATGAAAAAGACGACGATCGCCGTCACGGTACAGATTGGCATGATCGTAAGCTGAAAGCCGAAATTCAGTTGGTACAGGATGACCAGCGGCAACCCCGTCATCGCAGCAATTTGAAGCAGAATTCCCAGGTGATGCAGCATCGCAGTGAACTTTCACGATAACGTTGCAGATGCGAGGACTCCGCAGACGACCTTGACGAGACAGCCGGTGCCACAGCATCTCGGTTGGATCGGGACTATCTCAGCTACAGTGCGGTTCGCACATTCCAGTCATGCCCGCTGAAATACCGGT
>JAPOLP010000100.1 GCA_029977045.1 Planctomycetota bacterium | reverse complement strand
CTCCGCACCGTCTTACCCGCAGAGCTGAAAGGGGACGCAGTTCAGACGCTGGGTGGCCCGACCACTTGTGGTCGGGTGCCGAAGGCACAGGATGACTCACCATTGACGTCCATGACCGACAAAACGTGACCTCCGTTCCGACGCCAAGGATGTTGCATCTTGTCGCTGCGCGACCCGGCCAAATTGGCCGGGCTACCCTGCTGCCTGAATGCGTTCGGCAGGCCCCGTTCAGCGGAACATGATGATGCCGAAGGACTCGGGGGTTTCTTCGCCGGTGTAGGGTGGGAGCCAAGATTGCCAGCCGACGTTGGGAGTCGTTCGGGAGACTCGGACGGCCCAGGTGTCTCGGGGGCGGGCTCCTCGGGAGGAGAGTTCGGCGAAGGGGATGGCCATTTCAACTCGCCAGCGGGTGGCGTCGGCGGCGACGGCGACGTGCAGCTTCGGGTTCCAGCCGGTGTCTTCCCAGCAGGATTCCGAGACCTGGCCGCGCTGGTCGACGGTGATCCGGTAACTCGTCACGTAGTCGCGGTCGATGTCCAGCCACAGCGAAACCCGGTCAAAGCCTGAGTGGTCGGCGTCGTGCCGGCGGCCGGGCAGTTTGGGTTCGATCCCTTCTGTCCCCGGTGTCAGCGGCAGGCTCGCGGCGAAGTACAGGAACTGGCTGTCGTAGGAAAGGAACGCGAACGCTGACTCGGTCGACTCGTCCGGCGGTGCGTCGCCAGTCGACGCTCCGTCGACCAGACGCAGTTCGCGGGCGTCCTGCCAGCAGCCGTCGCCGAGCACTCCGTCGAGGTACGGGCGGACGGTCGCCATTGAGCAGCTTGCCAGGTGCGGCGGCATCTCGTCGACGGGCTGAGCCAGCCAGACTTCGCCGCCGGCCACTCGACCGTCGACGTCGTCAGGTCGCGGCGAGACGAACTTGCGGTACAGCGAGTCCGCGACCGGGTAATGCCCCTGCCGCCGCAGCACGGACGCGATCGGCCAGCGGACTTCCGGGACGAGGTACGCTTCCGGCAGCCGCTTCTGAATCACTCGCGACAACTGCACCGCCTGCTGCTGCCAGAACGACATCGTCGCCGTCTGCCACTCAGCGGAACTCTGCGCCGGAATCGCCGCGTCGAACTGCAGGTCGTCGAGCGGGTTGCCGGCCAGCTGCCGTGCCAGCTTCAGCGGGTCATCCGACGGGCGATTGGCCGCCTTGAGCAGCCGCTCCATGCGACCGGTGATCGCCGACTGACTCGTCCGGTACTCCTGAGCGGTCACGCTGACGCCGCGGCTCCGCTGCCAGGCCATCTCGTCACTGCTCCACAGATGCAGCAGCCACAGCATTCCTTCCGCCGCGACCGGCTGCTCGGGGTACAGGTCAATCAGCTCGATCATCGTCGCCTCGGCCAGGTCCCACTGCCCGAACCGCCGGTAATCGCTGGCCAGGTGAGCGATCTGCAACGCCGCCTGAGCCCGCGGCAGGCCACGCACCTCGTTCCGCAGCTCCGCGACCAGTTGCGCCGCCTGAGCCGGTCGCTGCATCATCGACTCAGCGATGCCCCGGAAGTTGCGCTGCTTGCGAGCTGCTTCCTGCTGAGCCTCAAGCTGCTGCTCGTTGATCGGCAGCGACGGTCGCCGAGCATCGGAATCCGGAGCGATCGACAACCCCGTCCACAGCTCGCGATGCGACACCAGAGTGAACTTGTCCTCGTCAGCGTCGAGCGGCACGAACGGCTCGGTTGCTGAAGCGGCAGCCTCGGCCAGCAGACGCGACCGCCCGAGCGACGCGGCGGCTTCGACCGTCCCGCCCAGTCGAGGCAGCACGTCGTACGGCTCGATCGACACGCTGGCCTGAGTCCCCTCGGTGGCCCGCAGAAATATCTTCTTCACCGACCACGCCGACAGACCCGCGAGATCCTGATGATCGAAATGCTTCGTCGGATCCGCGGCTTCCTCGACAGCCCGTCTGACGGCGTCGCGAACGAGAATCGCGGGTGCGTCGTTCTCGCCCGGCTGCTCAATCACAACGATCTCTGGCCGCCAGGTGCGGATCGTCGCGACGAGGTTCGAGATGACGACGTCGACCAGCTTGCCTTCCGTGTGCTTCTGCCATTCAGTCGTCAGCGCGTCGAGACTGCGATCGACTTCCGGCAGCCCGATCGGCAACCGCCAGCCAACCTGTCCCGCGTTGCCGCCGACCGTCGTCACCGCGTCGTGCGTCTGCAGCTCGAACGCGATCGCCGCCGCCTCTGTGTTCTCGCGCTGCGGCACGAGCAGCATCACCGTGCGGAAGCCGTCGTCGCCCGCGTACTTCGTGATCGCTCCAAACGGAATGCCCTCGACGCTGGCATTGATCGCGAGCACGGCAGCGCGTCGCTGACCGCCTCGAACCGCCTGCCACGAACGACCACCATCGACGGTCCGCAGAATCGACCCGAAGTCGCCCGCCGCCCAGCCAGTCATCGGCGAGCTGAAGTGCAGGCTGCGAATCGGAGCCGTCTGCCCGGTCGGCGACCGCTGCCAGGTTTCGCCACCGTCGTGCGTCATCCAGATCGTCGAACCGGGATTGCCCGCCACCCACGCCGAATCACCAACCGCCGCGACCGCCGTCAGATCGACAAACCGCGACATCCGGTATCCGTCGAAGCCGACCGGCGGTTCCCAGGAGACGCCGCCGTTTCCGGTCTGCAGAACGAGGGCTCCGTCACCGACCGCCCAGCCACTCAGACCATCAGCCATCGCGACGCCTCGGACGGATCTGAGGCTGTTCGTGTCAACGCGCGGCGGAGCGACACTCGTCCCGGCCACCAGAGCCAGTCGCCCGCGAGGCCCCGCGACCGTGCCGTCGTTAAGGCTGTTGAACGAAGCTGCCTGCCACCCGGGCGCGGCAGGCCCCGGAGCCGGTTGCCAGGTCGCGCCGCCGTCTTCGGTGATCAGGACGCCGTTGGGGAATTCAGGTGTCGACTCGCCAACTGCAACGCCCTGCTCTGTCCCGAAAAACCGGACATACTTGAGCGGCGGAAGATTCTGCTGCTGACCGAGGATCGTCCACGACTTCCCGCCGTCGACCGTCTTCAGCAGGACTCCGAACCCAACTCGCGAGTACGGCTGCGTCCCGCGAGCGGCGATCCAGGCGATCTGACTCGTTGCGACACGGTTGCCTTCGACTTCCTGAGCGAGAAAGCAAACGCTCCGCAGCGAGAGATCAAACGGTACCGCGATCCGCGACCATGAATCGCCACCGTCCGTCGTCTTCCACACCGTCCCGTGATCACCGACCGCCCACCCGGACTTGCTGCCGAGAAACTCAACATCGTGCAGCGACGCATCGTCCTGCCAGGGATGCGTCGCGACTCCGCCTGCCGGCTGACTGCTCGTGATCTCCGCGTTCGGCGTCGGCTGAATCTGAAACGGGTCGTTCACCTGCGCGTTGACGCGCCCGCTGAGCACGACGATCCCGAGCCAGCAAGCACCGACACGCCAGCGAGAAAGCCAGCCGCTTTTTCGAGCAGATTTCATCCCTGAACCTCTACAGACCGCCGATCCATCTCCGTCGCAGCCCTTATCCGGCACGACAGGCCACGCGAACTCTAATCGCCACCGCCGTTTTCGACCGATACCGATCCGGCTGCCAGCCGCGACTGGGCGAACCGACAATCCACGCAGGCAAGATGAAGTAGCGGAACGGCGCAAGCCGTCCGGGCTTTGCGGGGAAATGGTGTGATGGGCCGGGCGGCTTGCGCCGTTCCGCTACCCTGTCTGCCGACAGTCAGAGCCGACGTTCCCGCCGTGTGAGACTTCGGCTAAAAGCCTGCCAGCATTGAATACTGCCGCGGGCCGCACGGACAGTTTCCCGCTCCAGCAACGAAAGCTCCTGCGATGTCAGAGATTCCCGTTCCCGCCCAGCTCGGGCAGATGATTACCGGTTACTGGATTTCCAAATCGATCTACGCCGCCGCGAAGTTCGGCATAGCAGACCTGCTGACTGACGGTCCCCGCTCGATTGCCGACCTTGCCGCTGCGACGAACACTCGACCGGACCTGCTGTACCGGCTGCTGCGGGCACTCGCGAGCGTCGGTGTCTTTGCTGAGGACGACGGCGGGAATTTCTCACTGACGCCGCTGGCCGATCTGCTCCGCGAAGACGTTCCTGGCTCGCAGAAAGCACTCGTGCTGATGATGGGCGATGACCAGTTTCGAGCGTGGGCGAACCTCACGGACACCGTGCAGACCGGCGAGAACGCCTACGAAGCGGTCTTCGGGAAGCCCGTGTTCGACCACATCGCCGAACACCCGGAGAAGGCTCGCATCTTTGACGCGGCCATGACTGGTGTTCACGGACGCGAAACTGGAGCGATCATCGACGCCTACGACTTCTCGGGAATCCAGAAGCTGGCCGACATCGGCGGCGGCAACGGATCCAAGCTGACCGCGATCCTGCAGAAGCACCGGGCGATGCACGGCATCCTGTTCGACCTGCAGCACGTCGTCGACCGGGCTCGTTCCAACATCGACGACGCCGGACTGGGCGATCGCTGCGAACTGGTCGGCGGCGACTTCTTTCAGTCGGTCCCTGCCGGAGCCGACGCCTACACAATGCGGCACATCATTCACGACTGGGATGACGAGAAGTCGATCACCATCCTGAAAAACTGCCACGCCGTCATGGAGCCCGACCACAAGCTGCTGGTCATCGACAGCGTCATTCTGCCAGGCAACGATCCCGCCTTCGCGAAATTGCTCGACCTGCACATGATGCTGATCCCCGGTGGCAAGGAACGCACCGAAGCCGAGTTCCGCGAACTCTACGACGCCGCCGGCTTCGACCTGACCCGCGTCGTGCCAACTGCCAGCGACGTGAGCGTGATCGAAGGCGTCCGCCGGTGACCCGCGACCGTTGACTCAAGATGAATCGTGTGGGCAGAACTGGGTGGCCCGGGCTGGACTGAGCCTGCGAAGGAAGCCCCGGATGATTGCCCGCTGACTACGCTGACCGGGGCTTCGCTCGTACCTCGCTCCAGCCTCGGCCACCCGGCAGGCAGCATCCGGCGAACGATCACTTCTCCGTCGCGGGAAAACGGAAACCAGCAGCCTCATCGGGAATTGCAGCCCGCACGCTGCCAACGCAGCCTGTGTCTTTCGAGCAGCGGCCGCTGGCGACGAGGAGTCGGTTACCAGGCAGGCCGGCGATGCCCAGTGAGCAGTCCTGATCAAATCGGCCCAGCAATTTGAAGTTCGCGTCAGTCACCAGTAAGACCTGAGGAGAGCCGTAGCAACCGAACCACCAGCGTCCGTCTGCGAACGTCGCCGTCTGGATTCCCAGGTGCGTATGGCCGCTCGCGATGACGTGCCTGCGGACGAAGGCGAACTGCGAGTCGTACTCGTACACGTAGTTCTCCTCGACACCGTCCGGCAGTCCGCCGACGACGAAGAAGTGTCTGTCGCGAAAGCCGGTGCCGCCCGCTCCGTGAAACGCCTGCTGCGTTTCGTGCCGAGCGACCTCGTCGAGCGTTTTCGCGTCGTAAACGTAGACCCACGAATCGGCGTTGCCCTGCGGATCGTTGAAGCGGCCGAGATTCACGGCGACGTACAGCCTGCCGGCGTGGAAGCACAGATCGCCGTGATGGTTAGCAACCGGCACCTTCTTCAGAACCTTGCCGCTCAGGTCGGTCTTCACCAGCGTTGTTGTGAACGACCAGTAAATCGCCGCGTCATCGACACAGATGCCCTGCAGGTGATGAGCGTACTCGCCCTCACACGCGACGCTGCGAAACTTCCGCTCGGAAATCAGTCCGAGCAGGCCTCGCGGATCGTCGGTGTAGAGCCGCTGCACTGCGGCGTCGAGCAACCGCGTCATGGTCGCCCGGTCGTTGACCGTCCACGCTCCGCACTCGAGTCCTGCCGCCTGAATCTTCCGCACCTTATCCGACGTGACCCCGCTGAAGTGCAGAACGAGCGACTCGAAACCGTGCTGTCTGGCAACGCGGATGTCCTCGTCGATATCGGTTTCCGCCCCGCGATCCCAGAACACGGGTATTTCCGGCGCGAGCCGCTTCACCTCGGCCATGAACTGCAGATTGCCGTGATTGAAACCGACCCAGCGTTCCGCGTTCAGCTTCAGCACCAGAGCGACCGCGTCCGCCACGCAGTCCATCTTCGGCTGAATCGAAACGCGAGTCCGTCGCTGCCTCATCAACAATCGCAGCACGTCTTCGAGCAACGGAATCCTCGCCGGCGGACATTCCTCGATCGACTTCCCGTTCCGCTGTCGAAACTCGGTCGCGACGTCGACACCCAGCAGTTCGCCATACGTCGACTGCGTCACGTCGAGGTCCCGATCACCAGTCTGCTTCGTCGAGCGATCATGGATCACGATCAGCTTCCCGTCCGACGTGCGAAAGATGTCGAGTTCCAGCCAGTCCGCTCCTGCTTCAATCCCACTCCGAAACGCGGCCAGAGTGTTTTCGGGAAACTCAACCGAATTCCCCCGATGCGCCGTCACACCATTCCGCAGCCAGACAGGTTCGGCACCCCAGGCGAACGGTCCGCCGATGCCACTCGAAACGCAGACCAGACACAACAGAACCCAGTCACGAACAACCGCCATTTCATCTCCGCCTTCCTTCGGGTCGCAGTCCTTCCGCTGCCGGCAGACTCTTGTCTCCGCAGCAACTCGCTTGAACAATCGCCCGCGAAGGTAACTCCCAGTCCTGCCACTCGTCGACGATCCTCTGTTAACTCTGCGCCTCTGTTTTTCAAATCCTTCGTCAGTTTGTTTTGAAACACAGAGGCGCAGAGATCACAGAGCCAGGCTCCCGACTTCCAACCTGAATCGATTGAGGTTCCTTGTGCGACTGCTCCAAGGCTCAAGGTTCCTGACGGCCTGCCTGCTGGCCACTCTGATGGCCAGTTCCATCGCCTCGCGGGTTCACGCTGCCGACCAAAGCAAGCGGCCGAACATCCTCTTCATCTACACCGACGACCACTCGTACCGGACGGTTGGCTGCTACCCGCAGTCATATCCGTGGGTGCAGACGCCGACGATCGACCGGCTCGCAAAGGAAGGCGTCCGTTTCGAGTACGCGTATATCGGCACCTGGTGCATGCCTTCGCGGGCGACGCTGCTGACGGGGCACCATCAGTTCGGCGTCGAGTCGATGCGTATGGAAGGCCCGTACCCTGGCAGCACGTACGATCCCGCGAAGTGCCCGTTCTGGCCGAGCGTCATCCGCAAGTACGGCTACACGACGGCTCAGATCGGCAAGTGGCACACGGGAACGGACACGGGCTTTGGTCGGGACTGGGATTATCAGATCGTCTGGAACCGGCCAGCTCACCCCGAGACGTCCGGCAATTACTACTACAACCAGCCGATCACGTATCAGGGCGGTGAGACGAAGGTCCTCAAGGAGTACTCGACCGATCGCTACACCGACTGGGCCGTCGACTTCATCTCAGGCGATGGTCGTGACGAGGCGAAGCCGTGGTACCTGTGGCTGTGCTACGGAGCCGTTCACGGCCCTTACACACCCGCCGACCGACACAAGGGCGAGTACGCTGACATCGACGTCCCGACGCCCGCCGACATCTTCCCGCCGCGTCCTGGGAAGCCGGAATGGGCACAGGCGATTCAGACCTGGAAGCCCGACGAAGACGGAAACCCGGTGATCGGCAAGCGCTCGCTGACGTCGTGGGTCCGCCAGTACCACCAGGGAGTCCGCGCGATCGACGAAGGCGTCAGCCGCCTGCTGACGGTCCTTGACGAAACTGGCCAGCGGGAGAACACGCTGATCATCTTCACGTCGGACCAGGGCTTCGCCTGGGGACAGCACGGGATGCGGCAGAAAGTCGCCGCCTACGACGCTGCGATCCGCTCACCGCTGATCATCAGCCTGCCGGGCAAGGTTCCGCAGAACGCCGTCTGCCCGACACCCGTCGGTGGAGTCGATCTCGTCCCGACCATCTTCCGCTTCGCCGGTATCGACCTGCCCTGGACGATGCACGGCCACGACCTGACGCCACTGCTGGAAAATCCGAACGCCGAGTGGCCTCACCCGACCCTGCTGACGGCCACCGGTCGTGTATACGGCTCAGACACAAAGACGATCCCGAAGGGCAAGGACGCCTTCCACAGCAACGTCCCCTGGTATGTGATGCTCCGCCAGGGCAAATACAAATACGTCCGCCCACTGATCGACGACCTCGAAGAACTCTACGATCTGGAAAGTGACCCCGAAGAGCTGACCAATCTCGCAGCAAACCCAAAACACAAGGAAACGCTCGACGGGTTTCGCCAGGCTGCGATGGCTGAACTGCGCCGTACCGGTGCGGGGTTTGTGAGTTCGATGCAGTAACGATCGCTCCTGTCGTCAGGCTCCTGCAGGATTGAGGCGTACGGCAGTTGCATGACCGCTCGTATTCCGAGCCGACCGCGACAACAGATGCGTTACGCGAGGATCTCTTCGACAACTCGTGCCTGGCGGCCGGCTGTGACGATCTGTTCCTGGCCGTTGTGCGAGTACACGAGCTTCTGCCAGTCGAGGCCGAACAGCCGGAACAGAGTTGCCTGGTAGTCGTTCGGCGTAACGACGTTCTCGACGGCGCGATGGCCGAACTCGTCGGTCGCTCCGTAGGTCATGCCGGCCTTGAAGCCCCCTCCGGCAAACCAGTTGCTGAAGCCCTGGCCGTTGTGGTCGCGACCGTTCTTCTCTGGGCTGCCCTGGTTCTGTGTGACCGGCAGGCGTCCGATCTCGCCGCCCCAGTGAACGATTACGTCTTCCAGCATTCCACGCTGTTTCAGGTCAGTCACCAGGGCGGCGGACGGCTTATCCGTACGTCTGCAGATTGCCGGCAGAGCGGTGCCGAGGTTGCTGTGATTGTCCCACGGCTGTCCGGCCAGGAAGAGTTGCACGAAGCGGACACCGCGTTCAACAAGCCGCCTCGCGATCAGGCAGCGTGTTCCATATTCCTGGGTTTCCTTCTGGTCGATCCCGTACAGCTTCTGAGTCGCCTCGGTTTCCTGGCTGACGTTCAGGGCTTCCTGAGCCGCCGTCTGCATTCGTGCCGCGAGTTCGTAACTGGCGATGCGGGCTTCGAGGTCTGCTTCGTTCGGGAACTTCGCCGCGTGACGCCGATTGAGCGTCTGCAGCAGTTCGAGGTTCTGACGCTGCGGTTCACCTCGCAGGTACGGTGGCGGGTCGAGGTTCAGGATCCGCGGCTCTTTCGGACGCAGCACGGTGCCTTGAAACAGCGGCGGCATGAAACCACTCGACCAGTTGTTCGCACTGTCGACCGGATGCCCGCCGGGATCAGTCAGCACCATGTAGGCCGGCAGGTTTTCGGTACTCGAACCCAGCCCGTACAGCAGCCACGACGCGTAGTGCGGTCGTCCGAGCACTCCGGGAATCCCGCTGTGGAAGAAGCGGATCGAAACTTCGTGCCCGTTCGCCCCGGTGTGCATACTGCGGACAAGAGTCACGTCGTCAGCGATCTCGCCCAGATGCGGCAGCAGCTCGGACAGCTCCATGCCGCACTTGCCGTGCTGGCGGAATTTCCACTGCGTGCCGAGCAGCTTCTTGCTGGCGTTGTTCGCGAAACTGTACTGGATGTCGCCTGGGTAGTCGGTCCCGTCGAACTTCGACAGCTCCGGCTTTGGATCCGTGAGGTCCATATGCGCTGGGCCTCCGTGCTGAAAGAGCGAGATCATCGCCTTCGCACGAGGCTCAAAGTGCGGCTGCTTCGGCAGCAGATCGAACCGAGTCTGCTCAGCCTTGGGAGCACTCTTCGGAACCGCCCGAGCCTCTTCCTGAGCCAGCAGCCACGAGAGTGCCAGCGAACCAATGCCGAGTGACCCCGTCCGCATAAATTCCCGGCGAGATTGTGCATCGAATGAGCTTGCCGAAGTTGTCATCGCTTGACCTTCCTGGCGTTTTAAGAGCTGCCAGATTCTGAATAACTCACTTGAAGTTGATGATCACCACAGAGGCACAGAGATCACCGAGGAAGACACCCGTCCGACAGAATCTCTGTGCCCTCTGTGTCTCTGTGGTGGAAACAAGCCGAACTCTGCTCAGTCGACATAGAGAAACTCGTTGGAACTGAGCAACGCCTGACAGAGATCGATGATCGCCTGCCGGGCCGGCGATCGCCTGCCGGGAAGAGCAGTACGCTTTTCCTGGAACGTCGAGATCTGCCGGCTGACAAAGTCGACAGCGAGCCGCAGTTCTTCGTCCTCCGGAGGCCGGCACAGGGCCAGTTCCCAGGCTTTGACGATCTGGCCTGGCAGAGCGTCACGCGGCTCATCCGGCCCCTGAAACTGGTCTTTCGCGGCGAGTGCCTGGTCCGGCTGACCATCTCGTTTCAGTGTGATCGTGACCGGCCAGTTGAACGAGTCCGATGTGTGGTGCTCGCGGCAGTCGGTGATGAAATCGATCGTGTCGCCGGCCTCGACGTCGAGGTTCGCGACCAGGGTGTCGGTCGATCCATTAAACGCCGTCCATTCGCCAGCCTTGCCGGACCGGCTGGAGACGACGCGGCCTCGGACTCCATCGCCATTCGACGATCCGTGCTGCAGAGAGCCACTGACCGCGATCGTTCCGCTGACCGGAGCTACCCAGCGACGGATGACGGCCCGGCTCGACACATCCGGGTGCCCGCCAGTTGCGGTCAGGAAGCAGTAGCCGATCTGCGGGTCGGGCAAATCCTTGCCGGCCTGCCAGCGGTCGCCGGTCCAGTGCCCGAGCACGTTGAACTCGCCAGTCCGGTTCTGCTCTTCGTTGAAGGTCCCGAATCCGTACTGCCATGCAGACTGAGCCGGCGGCGGAATCTCGGGCAGGTTCGCGAGTATGTCAGCGGGCAGTGACGACGCTTCATCGGCGGCTCGCTCGGCAAGTTTCGCCGCCTGATCGAGAATGAACTCGCCGTTGAGCAGCATCAGCGACTGCGTGGCGACCGTCGAGTTCACTCGCGCTTCGCAGTTCGTCTGCATGACCGGCGCATCAAACGTCTGCATCATCGCGACGGGCCGACTGCGACGAACCTGCACGTACATGCTGCGGCGAGTCTGCGGGCCGTCAACAATGATCTGCCCGGTGTCGTCCTCTTTGATTTTGACTGGACCGCCGAACAACGTCCGGTCGAGCTGTCCGGACGCGGCGAGCATTCGGTCGCGGAGAGTCTCCGCTTCAAGGCGGACCAGTGCATTCTCGCCACCGCGAGCCTGTCGCCAGGCGGTCGACGTCAAAATCTGACGGTGCAGCTGCTTGAGGCTCCAGCCGTTGCGGACAAGTTCATCGGCCAGCAGGTCGAGCAACGACAGGTTCGTCGGCTGCACGCCGAGTTTTCCAAAGTCCGAAGGTGTCGCGACGATGCCCTGCCCGAAATGGTGCAGCCAGACTCGGTTGACCAGAACGCGAGCCACCAGCGGGTGCTCGCCGCTGGTCAGCCACTTTGCAAAGGCAAGCCGGCGGCCTGTGGTCGGCAGCGTTTCTTCGTTCGAGGAGAACTCACGTCGAGCATTCACCGGCGCGGTCACTGTCAGCGATGCCGGCAGAACGGTTTCCTTCGGCTGCTGGTG
>JAPOLP010000242.1 GCA_029977045.1 Planctomycetota bacterium | reverse complement strand
GGTGTGGAAGTTGTGCTGACCGGCACGAACATCAACTTCGAAGCCACGGCAATTCTGCGACGATCGGAAATCTCACAGAACGTCATTGGTACTGACGCTGTGTCGTCACTGCAGAACGCGATTACCTCGGGGACCCAGGTCTTTCTGGTCGCCGATGGCAGCCAGTTCGTCACGGGCGACACCGTGAGAATCGATGGCGAAGTGGTGACTATCGCTTCCGTGAACGGGAACATTGTTTCGCTGACCGCCGCGACGACCGCTGCGCACTCCGCCGGATCGCTGATGATCCGCAACACTGGCGGCAATGCTGGCCGGGCCGTTGATGTCTACTTTGACGAGCAGACGGTCATCCAGGATCTGCAGATTCGGGACAACGTCATCGCGAACAACCTCGACGACGGTATTCGTATTCGCCGCGAGGACGATGCCTACACGTCGACCGTCGATCCGGCCGTTGATCAGACGCGGGCGATTACGATTGCCGGAAATACGATCAGCAATAACGCGATCAACCCGGTTGCCGAGCAGCTCGATACGACCACGACGCGACAATTCGGTGCCGGTATCGAAATCACGGCTCTGAACGGCAGCCTTGACGAAATTGATGTTGAGATTCGTGACAATGCCGTCATTGCAAACCGCCGAAATGCGGGGGCTGCGGCGAGTGCCACGAACGGTGTCCAGATTCGGGCTGAAGCTGACGCGCAGATCATCGCCGACATTGTCAACAACGTCATCATCTTCAACGAAGGTGACGGCATTAACTATACGAGTCGCGATAACAGCTCGACGGACAAACGGGACATCGGCGGTAAAGTCGTTCAGAACACAATCACGAACAACGACCAGAACGGCATTGAAGTCTCTGCTCGGTTTGGCGTGTTCAACATTCTGGAAATCGGTCGCGAAGGGACTGATCCGGCCACGGGTGAGTCACTCGGCAACACTGTTACGAACAACGGCCTGCACGGCATCACGATTCGTCGTGGCGGCAACGCCACGATTGTAAACAACGACCTGAGCTTCAACGGACCGGCTCAGGGGTCGGCGCAGTTTACGGCGATCGGTGCAGCCACTGGTGGAGCTGAGATTCTTGGTAGCGGTATTCATGTCGCGAACGGCGACTCCAACGGCAGCGGACCGAAGCCATTTCTGACAGATGGCACCGCGCCCGGCACCGGCGGTGGCGACAATGATCCCCAGGTCAACCTTGCGATCAAGGCAAACAATATTGAAGGCAACTCGGGAATGGGAATTGACATCAATTCCCGAGTCGATGTCGCGCAGGCGACGCAGTTTTCATCAGAAGGTGCTCCTGGCGTCACCGTCACGATCCGCGACAACCTGGTGACCCAGAATCTGAACGACGGCATCGAACTGTCCGGTCCGATTCAGGCAACGCTGCTTGGCAACTTCATCGACCGAAACACCGGTCGTGGTATCGACCTGATGAGCTTCGGCATCATCAATGACACGCCGGTCGAGCGGATCCGACAGTCAAACTATCTCATCGGAGACGGCCTGGAGTCCGGTCGAAACGTTGTTGTCGGCAACCGCCAGGAAGGCATTTACTACGTTCACACTTCAGAAGCTCAAGATCAGAACCTCCTGAGTACCGACGCGAACTCGCGGCTGGCAAACGGAGTGGTTAACGCTGCGCCTGCAGCGATTCTTCAAATCGATACAAACCTGATCAGTGATAACGGCGTAGACAGCAGCTTGACGGCGACGGGCCTTGTCATGTGGATCGGTTCAACCGGCGGCGTGTTGACAACCGGTACGTTCTGGACTGGCAATAACTATCTAGGGCTGGAGACTGGCGTTGGTACGGTCGGGGGCGTGGCTGACGCCACGGAGACGGCGTCGAACTCGACATTAGGGTTGTCTCAGACAACAAGCTCGAACGGCACGCGGACCGAGATCAACAGCCGTACGAATGCGCGGGTTGTGAACAACACATTCGAGGGGAACTTCGGTGATGACTTCTCAGTTCGTCCGTTTATCTCGACGGTTGATCCGGTACTTACGGTCGGTGCTGACTGGGACGACAGAACGAATCCTCCTGGATACGGCGTGAGTCGATACGAACCGGACCCGCTTTCTCGACTGAACCTGGTGTTTGAAGGTAATACCGGCAATGGCCTGGACGTCCGTAATCCATCGGTCGGTTACAACAACGCTGAATCGCAATACAAGTCGCGAGTTGGTGCGCCGACGGAGTCTCCCGGTGGCCCATTTCCATCGGCGACACGAATTCGTGACACAACCCGAATTCCGTCCCGCACGGGTCCATTCACTTTCGGTGCGGTCCCCAGCCAGACCTCCGGTCTGCCGCAGTCAAACGGAGCACCTGACGCGATCTTTCGGATTCTCGATGTCCAGCGGGTCGATGTTGGCAATGGAATCACGGAGCTGCAGGTCACGTTCGATGAGGACATTTTCGGGGTCTACGGGACCGGTATGGGGCAGGTCCCGTTGATTATCGACGAAGGGACAACGGTTGAGATCAGAAACGCTCTCGGCGTCAACGGTGAACTGCATTCTGCTAACGGCAACTACCAGGCCAGCCAGATCAACCTGGCGTTCGGAAACAACACGCTGATTCTGCAGAACACGGCGGGTGAAGACGGGCCGGCGTATGCCTCAGGCGGGTTCCTGACCATCAACATAAACAACACTGTGCCGAACCTGGTGCCGTTCCAGTATTCCGGGATTGGGCCGACGACGTTTCGTATTGCTCAGGGATACGACACTTCCGGGGTTACTGCTCAGAATGAGTTCTCGCAGGGCGACAACTTCAATGCCGGGCCGGACGGGGACGGTCCGAATGGCTCTACGGACTGGGGAGCGTGGACTCCCAATCCTGCTCTGAACGGTGTGATCACGAACGTCACGAGCATGGGTGGGGGACAGCAGCGAATTACCTCGCCAAATCACGGGCTCAGTGACCGGCGTCTGGTCGAGATTTTTGACGTTACTGGCCTGCCGTCTGTGAATAACGTGTTCCGCGTCGAAGTCATTGATGCGAATACGTTCGACATCTTCCGGACGTTCGACAGTAGCGCGACGGCGGTCGATAACGGTGTCTATGCTGGCGGTGGTGAGTGGAAAACCCGCGATGAGAGCTTCCCGTCGCCGCTGGCCCCGACATTCCCTGTGGACAACGTCATTGACGTGACGCCTGATCCCCGGTCAGCAACGCCGGGCATCGTTACGGTTCAGTTCTCCGAGCAGGTTACGAATTTCGACGTCGATGACCTGTACCTGACTCGGGATGGTGTCCCGGTTGACCTGGCCAGCGTCATCGTGCAGCAGAATTCCGCGACCAGCTTTACGGTTGATCTGACGGCTGCAGGTGCGGTCGAAGGCCAGTACGAGCTGATCATCGACAACACGTTCCCGGAAGCGACGATCGTCCCGATCTCCCCGGATCCGATCTCTGGTCCGGCGGGCATTGTACGCATCAATTTCACGGAGCCAGTGACGGGCGTCGACATCTTCGACTTCGTGCTGTCTCACGATGACGGAACGAGCGGTGGGTTCCAGGCAATCGATCTGAGTGAGATCGGTGCTAACCTGGCGGTCACGCAGATCAGCCCCGAGCAGTACAGCATTGACCTCTCGTCCGTTACCGACGGTGTCGGCACGTACCGACTGACACTGATGGCGCGACGCGACGACTCGACGGCTGTGGCTCTGGATGGCATCTCGACGGCTGGCGGAGTGGGCACGGCGGTGACGATCAATTCTCAGGCTCACGGCCTGTCCACCGGGCAGACCGTCACACTGAGTGGGATCCGGGGCACGGGAGTTGGGGCCGCAACGGCCTTGAACGGCACGTTCAGGATCGTGGTGCTCGACAATGACAACTTCCAGTTGTTTAACGACACCCTGACTGCGCCCATCACCGCTGACGCTGCCGTTTACCTGCTGTCCGGGCCGACCAGTACATGGTCGTTTGACCCGGAGATCGTCGACCGGGTGGGCCGTCCCTATGGCGTGGATCGGTTCAACGTCCTGGCGGACACGACGGATGTATGGACGCGGATCAACACCGCACCGACGGCGGATATCATTGATGTTGATCCTGACCCAAGGAACAGCAGTGTTGACAGCGTGCTCGTTCGCTTTTCGGAGCCGGTTCGGATCACGCAGGTCAACGCCAGCGATTTCGTGCTGACCCGCGACATCGGACTTGGGCCGGTGACCGTTCCGCTGGATGCTGCTGCTAATGCTCCCATTGCGCTCGATGACCCGACGGGGACCGGTTTTGCGACGTTGTTCCAACTGCCGAATCTCATCGCGCTGACCGGTGCGTTTCCGACGGATTCGCCGAATCAGGTGGTCAGCTACCGGTTGACGCTGCGGAATACGGATGCCAGCCGAATCACGGATCAGCAGGGGTCGTTCCTGGCGTTTCCAGCGTTTGACGCCTGGACCTTTACGCCGGTCGGCCCCAGTCCAACGATCGCGACCGTCTTCCCCGATCCGCGCATGACCGGTGCGAGTACCGTGACGGTCGTCTTCGATGAGGCTGTGACCGGGATTACGACAGGAGATGCGATCAGTGACTACTTCACGCTGACGCGTGACAGTGGAGATGGAAACGGACCGCAGGTGGTCCAGCTTGTTGACCCGTCAAACAACATGGCTTTGACGGCGACGATGACGAGCAGCACAAGTTTTGTGTTTGACCTGACGCCCGTGACCACCGACGGAGGAGCCTCGATTGATGGCGCTTATGTGCTGAGGCTCAATCGAGGAACGGCCATCTTTGCTGTTGGCGATGGCGAGCAACTGTCGGTCGACGCGGTTGATTCCTGGGTTCAGGACAGCCAGGGACCATCAGCTGAAATCCTCGATATCGACCCGGATCCACGAGTCTCCGACGCGGGAGTTGTCACCGTCGTCTTCAACGAGCGTGTGACTGGAATTGACCGCTTCAACGCCGCAACAGACTTCACGCTGACGCGCGATCGCGGTGACGGTGCTGGTGCTCAGCCAGTGTCGCTGGCTGGCATTCGAGTCCGTCCGCTTAATCCGGTGGATGCCTCGGGGAATGCTGTTGCAGACCCGTTTGACAGTGGCACCGCGGTCTTCAGCGATCGCTACGTCATCGATCTGACCGGGCCTGTGACGGATGCCTTCGGGACGTACGTGCTGACGCTGAACGACACAGGCGCCATCACGGACGGAACGGGTAACGGCTACACGTTCGGCAGCGATGCGACGGATACCTGGAAGCGGCTTCGCAAGACGATCAACGATCGCATCATTGACGCCGTTTACCCGGGCAATCCGCTTCCTCCTTACGGCGGCCAGGCACCGTCTTCCTACGAGCAGCCGAACTACGTTGTCAACGACGCTACTGAGACCTTCTTTGTCGACCTGACACCTCCGGCAGTCGTTCCGGGCTCGGTCAGTGTTCAGCCCGATCCGCGCAGTACTGCAGCGGGACTGATCACGATCGAGTTCACCGAAGCAGTGACCGGTTTCAATCTGACAGACCTGGTGCTGACTCGCGACGCCAACGACGGGAACGGTGCGCAGCCCGTTTCACTTTCGGGCCTGACGCTCAATCAGGTCACTCCGTCTGAATACACGATCGACCTGAACCTGAAAACGGGCGCTCCGGGTGCGTACTCACTGAGTATTCAGGGGTCGGCGTCGCTGATTCAGGACCTCGCCGGAAATCCGATTCAGACTGGGCTGATCTCGCTCGATACGTGGGTTGTCGAGAACACCGGACCGTCGGCGACGATCACTGTCACGCCGGAATTCCGCAACATTGCGACCGACAGCGATCCGATTCTGGTGACATTCTCCAAGGACGTTGACGTCGCGCAGGTTGATGTCAGCGACTTCCGCCTGGAACGCAACGACGGAGCGGGATTCGTTCTCGTGACCAGTTCGCTGGCTGGTTCTTCGTCGACTCTGGCTGCGGCGATCGATGGCTCGCAGACAACGATCACGGTGGCGGACGGCAGCGTCTTCCCGGCTGTTGGTGGATTCCGCGTCACGATTGGCTCGGAACAGCTGAATGTCACTGCCGTCAGCGGCAATGTGCTGACGGTGGAACGCGGAGCAGAGGGCTCAACAGCGACAAGCCACAGCAGCGGTAGTTCCGTGACACTGGCCTCGGCGGTGATCGCGCCTGCCGGTTCGTCGACTCTGGTTGGAAACATCACGGCGGTCACAACGGCGATCACGGTTGTGGACGGTTCCGTCTTCCCGGCGACGGGCGGATTTGAAGTCAAGATTGGCGGCGAAGTCGTCAACGTGACGGGAATCGTTGGCAATACGCTGACGGTGACGCGTGGAGCCGGCGCGACTGCTCACAGCAACGGTGACGCCGTTGCTCTGACATTCGACGATTCATTCTCCATCGACCTGTCCGCGACCGGTCTGATTGATGTGACGGAGGCCAGCTACCGGATCACGCTGGTGGCGACGAATTCGGGCATCGTTGACAATTCGGATATCGAACTGTCGGCGGATGTCTCCGCGACCTGGCAGCTGGACCGGACGACGCCGACCGCCAACGTCGTGGACGTTCAGCCTGACCCGCTGCAGTTGAGCCTGTCGCAACCCAGTGCAGGGGTTGTGAACATTCTGTTTGATGAGCCGGTTGAGAACGTCGACATCAGCGATTTCGAGCTGTATCGCGACGGTGTTCTGCAACCGGGTCTTGGTTCGCTGACGGTCAATGCCGAACCGCCGCAACCGGGTGCTCCGGCGCGGCGATACACGATCGATCTGTCGACACTGACGAACACCGTGGGGACGTATGAACTCCGCGTGCTTGCAGGTGGCATTCAGGATCTCGCCGGCAACGATCTGGAAGTTCCGAATCCGGTTGAATTCCGTGACGACGAAGGCCGCATCCTGACACTCGTTGGACCGACTGCGGGAGTGGCTGCAGCGGATCAGTGGGAAGCAGGTTCTGACAGTGTGGCTCCGGAAGTTGTCACTGTGCTGGATTCAAACGGCCTGGCAATTCCGGCGACGGTCTTTAACTCCGTTGGCGTGCTGAAGGTGACCTTCTCCGAAGAGGTGGCAGGCTTTGATGTTGACGATGTCCGCCTGACACTGAACGGCTCGAACGTTGCTCTGGCAGCCGGGTCGATTACGCAGTTTCTGGGATCGAACGCGGTCTGGCTGCTGGACCTTTCCAGTGTGACGGCAGAGCCCGGTTCGTACGTGCTGCAGATTCGCAACGACAGCAGCGTTCAGGTCGTAGCTGACCTGAATGGCAACGTTCTGGCTGATGACGCCAGTCTGCTCACGCCTCCCGGTATCGCTTCAGAAGTCCGCTGGGAGTTCCAGATCGGCGAACCGAACGCCAGCATCGTGGCTGTCTCTCCCGATCCGCGGCTGCGTCCCGCGGGCGTGGTTACGGTTAACTTCTCAGACGATGTGACCGGCGTCGACATTTCCGACTTCCGTCTGACTCGGATCCCGGAAGGCGGCACGACCGCTCTGCCGGTTTCTCTGCAGAGCGTCGACGTGGTGATGAGTGCTCAGGGACCGGATCAGTATGTCCTGGACCTGACCAGCGTGACTGGCGCTCCGGGAAGGTACACGCTGACACTGCTCTCTGAAGGGTCGGGTATTGAGTCGATCTCGACGATGACGCCGCTGCGGACAGACGCCTCGGAGAGCTGGACAACGTTTGAAGTGATCGATCTTCGGTCTTCGCAGACGTCTCCGCGGATTGACGTGACCTTCAACGATGCCGCCGATGCAGCGGTTGGCGATGAGCGAGTCGACACGAACTCAAGTCTGGCGGACGGCGAGCAACGCTCACTGCGGTCGGCTGTGCAGACCGCGAACGCTCTGGCCGGTGACGACACGATTCTGCT